>CAUJFR010000245.1 GCA_963169885.1 Bacteroidota bacterium | reverse complement strand
CCTATAAAAACTGGGCAGGATTATATTTTACACAATCAGATTTCGGTAAATCCCAGGAGTATTGTTTCAAATTACTGAAGGCGGCTGAGTTATCCGGCAATCCGGAAGAAATCGGGAACTGTTATACCATGATTGCGCATATGTTTAATCAAACCGGACAGGCGGAGAAGGGGGTGGTTTATTCCAGAAAAGCCATACCCTACATCAACCTGCTTATGAACCCGGTTAAAAAATCAGACCTGCTCTATAAGCTGTCTAAGCGTTATTTGTGGTATTACCAGGACACCAAAGCACCGGGGAGTCTGGATACCTCTGAAATGTTTAGCTATCAGCAACTGGAAGTGGCCCGGTCCATCAACCGGAGAAGTGCTATTGCAGCAGCATTCAACAATTTCCAGGGTATTGCCTGGGAAAGAGGGGATCTGAAAAAAGCGCTGGTTTACCTGGACAGTTCATTTAAATACACTGATCTGGATAAGAATGATATTGCAGGCACCAATTATTATGACAAGGCCGATATCTATATCGAACTGAAGGATTATGTCAATGCGGCCAGGATGGCCGATTCTGCACTGTTTTATCGTATAAGGGATAAGAGCCCCGCTTATCTGGCGGAGTCCTACGAACTCATTGCCCGTATCGGCCTGGAGACCGGCGACTACAAAAAGGCCTATGACTACAGAGAAAAGGCATTAACTATCACTGACAGTATCCGGAATGTAAAGAAGGTTAAAGAAGTTGCTGAACTGGAGAAAAAATACAGCCAGGAAAAAAATGAAAACAAGATTAAAGACCTGGCCCGGCAGAAGCAAGTTTATCTCTTACTGGCGATTGCCGGTTTACTGGGCCTGGCCGTACTCGGCTTTTTTATCCGTCAGCAATCATTAAAAAACAAACAGAAGATTCTGGAGACAGAGCAGCGCCTGAACCGGGCCCGGATGAATCCGCATTTCTTTTTTAATGCACTGACCTCTCTTCAGCTTCATGCATTGGAGGAAAATGATGGGAAGACCCTTGCCAGCAATATTTCCAAATTCTCCCATATCATGCGGGAGACGCTTGAAAGTACGTACAAGGAATATGTTACCATTGCCCAGGAAATGGATTTCCTGGAAGAGTATATGGAGCTCCAGTCGATCCGGATACCTGATCGTTTCCGGTTTTCTGTCACCTGTGCAGCGACCATTGAACCCGATGATACGATCATTCCTTCCATGATTCTGCAGCCCTTTGTAGAGAACAGTATTGAGCATGGCTTTGCGGGTATTGACTATACCGGACAGGTGGATATCCATTTCGATCAGGCACCCGGCGAACTGCTCGTGCGGATTTCGGATAACGGGAAAGGATTACTGACCGGGCCCAAAGAGAATAACGAACATATCTCCCGCGCCAGCCAGATTATTAAGGATCGTATTTACCTGCTGAATGTTAAGCTCCGGACAAAAGCCTCTTTTTCCATTGACAATAATGCGCATGAAAAAGGGGTAACCGTGTTGATCCGGTTACCCCTGATGTATAAAGATCAGGTCCGTTAAATCTATTTCAGTTTATCGCAACCGATTTCTTTTTTGCCTCCGTAGCTGTTGAATTTTATTTTGGAGTCATAGTTCCCGTTGCCGGCATAGTCCTGTCTGAACGTAAACTCCTGGTAATAACATTTGCCATCCGGACTCTTGATGGTACAAACCGCGCTGAGATAGCGATACATGATCACACTGGTCAGGCTGTTCTTTTCTATTGTCCAGGAAGAGGAGGTGATGATCGCTTTCTGAAATTTATCATTCCATCCTTCATTATTGATTGCGGTCACCATTTGCTGTTCAATGGAAGCATTATTCATACCGGCTTTTGGCAGTTTACGCCCGGCCATCAGTTCATTGTGCAGTTTGGTTGCCTGCGTTTTAATGGCCGTTGTTCCTTCATTCAGATCAAGCTTCACACTGCTTTTGATATTGTTGATAATACTGGTTGGGAAATACAATTCGCAACTGATGGTATGACTGATATCGCCACTACTCACCAGGTCATCCAGGAAGTAGGAGTAGGTCCAGTTTTCATCCGCCAGGTAAGGGGCATAATTTGCAGACAGCCATTTCGCATCCGGCAGCAGGGCAAACTGCAGGTACGATTTATTCTGTACACTCAGCGGAACTATAATATTGGACAGATCCCCGCCCCATACCGCGGTGCCCCCGTCTATCCGGATAATGATCCGCAGGTTTTCATTCCCTTTCATCAGTTGATTGACATTGTTGCCCAGGTAAACGGTACCAAAGATGGCTTCCCCGGTCTTATAATCATTTTTTATAGCACCTGCCATCTCTTTTTCCTTGCCGATCACCAATGGCTGGCTGCTCCAGACGATCTGGTTCACATGTTCTTTGTGAAAATCGCTGGTATAAAACTTGGCGGCTTCGGCATCGGCATTGCCCAATAGTTTTTTTACTTCGGCCAGTTTTTGCGTAAAGTCCGGGTGATTGGGTGAAAGGATCAGGACCGCTTCACACTCATATTTTATATCTTCCAGCAGCTTCATTTTTTCCTGTGGATTGGCGATATTCTTACTTTTTGTCAGGGCCTGCACGACGTTCCACTTCAGCCGGTCACTGCGTTTCAGGTATTCATTGTAATCGGCCAATACAGCATCAGTAAGCGCGGGATAACTCTTGGGATCAACCGTTCCGGCTGCACTTCGTTTTTCTTTGTATTCAGCAAGGTTAAGTTCAATAACCCGGTCATAATACACTTTGCCCGTTACACCGGGTTGTATATCACGTCCACTGGAGTAAACCCCCACCATTTTCTGGTAAAGCGTTTTAAAGTAGTTTCTTTCTGCCTCTTCCTTTGTTTTGGCTGCGTTTTTGTCTCCGGCTTCTTTGGCTGCTTTATCCTTCCAGATTTTTAATTCAGCCTCCAATGCCGTGGTATTATAGGAAGGATCCTTTTCCTTTACCTGCTGAAGCATCCGTTCTGCATTATTCACGGAGGAACTGGTGCCGGTACCCGCCTTCAGTTTTTCAATATGACTCCAGAAGTTTTTGAGGGGCATTTTGGCCGGACCTGTATAGCCAGGATCCTGGGCGAAAAGGGAACTTATACAAAAGAGGAAAAGAAGAGGGAAAAGGACTTTTTTCATAATTGACAGATTTTAGGGATAAAGAAAATGACTGCTTCCCTATTTTTCCGGCCAGATCGATGGGTGCGTCCTGTTGGTCGATACTTGCGTCAAAGGATGTGATAACTGCCTGTTGCCCACATTTTGACTGACAATCAGGATAAATTGATTTTGCCGTCCTGTACTTTGTTGGCATATTTGGAGGGATTAGCCCGCTTTCAACATCCAGGGCAGTTGTTCAAACTCATTGCAATGAAAGTATTACTGATTGATGATGAAGCTAACCAGCGCAACGCGGTAAAGCAATTATTGCGTTCATTTTGTCCGTTGGTACAATCCATTGAAGAAGCTTCCGGTGTTAAAAG
>CAUJFR010000244.1 GCA_963169885.1 Bacteroidota bacterium | reverse complement strand
TCATCGGTGGTTGTAATGCCGGGCGTGATCACTTTTTCTGAAAAACCTTCTTCGATAATTTTATGGGTCATGGCCACCAGCTGCGGATAGAGCTGCATTTCCCGTTCGGTGCGGGTTTCGAGCCAGTTCACTGCCAGGGTTTCAGCGGAAACTACTTTCGATTTGTAGGCAGTAGGCAGTTTTTCCATTAACTCAGCATACTCTGTATGATCAAGTCCGTCGGCATGTCCATAATTTTTCGAGATATTCACCGCAATCTGTTGCGGGTTGCGTGAACGGATCAGATCAACCAGTGCGTCCCATTGGTCGGGGAATTGCTTCATGTCCCAGGCGGCTTTGATATGTTCGCCAACATTGTACCGGGCAATGGCCAGCTTCTCCAATTGCTTTTTGGCCGGGTTATTATAAAAAACAAGGATCGTTCTCCGCCTGGCCGAAAGCCATTCCGCCGGTAACATCGTTTTCAATACCGGGTCCTCATTGTATTCCCGGCTGATCAGCACCCACATGTCCACGTTGTTTTTTTCCATTAAAACCGGCAACAGGTTATTCAGCCTGTCCCCCATTAATTCATCCATTACACGAGCCTGTTCACGAAGCGAAAGCACCTGGGCGGAAGACTGGATACTGAAAAACAACAGGAGGGAAAAAAGGATCTTGCTGAACATAGCGTCAATTTGATCCTAAAATAATAAAGAAAGATCAGGAGACGATCTTTTGTTTGCCTTTCTTCAGGGCGATAATTACGCCGCTGCCGATGATACAGAAAATACCTGCCCAGCTGAACCAGTCGGGGAATGGATCATTCAACAGCAGGCCGATGAACACCGAATAAATGATATTGGCATATCCGAAAACCGATACGATCCCGGCCTTGTCTGCCCCATAAGAACGCGTGACAAAGTATTGACCCAGCAGGGCCGAAATACCCATCAGTAAGATCCAGAACCACTCAATATCCTGCGGTGCCCGGAAATCAATGATGAATAAACCATCGGCCTGTAATCCGAAGCCGTAATGCAGCACCATAGTAATGATGGGTATGATAAAACCGGCAGAGAGAAAGGAAAGCACAATGATCCGCGGGTCATAAAACTTCGCCAGCCGGTTAACGGTCATATAGGCGATAGCCGAACTGATACCGGAAATCAAACCAGCCACATGATAATACCAGGGCAGGTGCATCACGGGTTTATAGATCAGCAGCATACCGGCAAAACCGAGGATCACAGCAAATGCCACAGCGCGTCCATGATGTTCCCCAAAAACCATCCAGGAAAATACCGCGATAAACAAGGTGGAAGTGAGGTTATAACTCATCGCGGTACCCAGGGGAATATGCAGAATGCAGTACAGCAACGTATATAAAGCCGTAGCCCCCATACAGCCCCTGAAAACCAGGCGGAGCAGTTTACCGCCCACTTGTACAGGTGGTTTTATAAAAAGACCGGGTAATAAAAACAACAGACCGATTCCATTCCGGTAAAGGACCAATTGCCCGGCACTGAAACTTCCTTTCAAAGCCTTGGCCGCTCCTCCCATAATGGAAAAGCCCAGGGCCGCCAGGAGCATGAAGAAAATGCCTTTGTATCGGGGGTCTTTGAACATTAAAAACTGACTTGTTGTAAAAATAGAATATTGTTTATGAATGAAAGAAGATCAACAGGCATCCTTAGTACATATATGCCGAAGCATGAGGGGTCTTGTATTCACATTGAAACCGGGCTGTGGTGAACAGCCAGATTCCTCCTTCGTCGGAATTCAAGTGAGCGTTCTTGTTGGTTGCGTCTTTCCCTCGCTACGCTTCGGGATGACAAAACAGCCCGTTCTCCGGAATTATTTCAAAAAAAAGTAATCAAAGAGCGCTCCCGGTTTCGCTTTGGGATGACTACCCTTCCTTCGTCAGGATGACAATCCTTCCTTCGTCAGGTTGACAAAACAGCCCGTTCTCCGGAATTATTTCAAAAGAAAGTAATCAAAGAGCACTCCCAGTTTCGCTTCGGGATGACTACCCCTCCTTCGTCAGGATGACAAAACAGCCAGTACTCTAGTAAATAATGCCCTAAGAGGCCTTGTCACCCCGACGAAGGAGGGGTAGAAGACTGCATATTAGAACTGGATATAGATTCCGACGCAGTAGGAATCTTGTATTGCAACAGAAGCACAAAAAAAACACGTCCAGATCCGGCGACGGATAACTTTTGAATTTGTTTTCCCCTATATTTTTATCTAACCAAAAAACCTTATCAATTATGAACAAAGAAAATTTTTACGTTTACATGCTGACTAATCCACAACGGAAAATGCTTTATACCGGTGTAACAAACAATCTGGCATTACGAATTATACAGCATTGGAAAAGCAGGGGTATGTCACAAACATTTACCGGAAGGTATTTTTGTTATAACCTCATATACTTCGAAGAGTACAAGTATATCAATAATGCCATTGCCAGAGAAAAAGAAATTAAGGGTTGGAGAAGAGAAAAGAAAGAGGAGTTAATTAATTCGAAGAACCCTTCATGGGAAATTCTTAATGAAAAAGTTTGTGGGTCTTGGCCTCCTCTGAAATACCAGATTCCTCCTTCGTCGGAATCGTAGTGGGGTGGTTAGTGGGGTAGCACTTATCCTTCCTTCGTCAGGATGACAAAACGGCCCTTTCTCCGGAGTTGTACGGTTAAACAGATTGCCGAATATTCTTTGTCGCCTCGCTTTGGGATGACAACCCATCCTTCGTGAGGATGAAAAAACGGCCCAGTCTACGTTAAAGAATGCCCTAAGAGGGCTTGTCACCCCGACGCTGAGGAATCTTGTATTTTGATGGTGTCAGGATAAAACCAGGCTTTGGTGAACAGCCAGATTCCTCCTTCGCCGGAATCGCAGAGGAGGTGGTTAGTGGAGTAGCACTTATCCTTCCTTCGTCAGGATGACAAAACAGCCTGTACTCCGGAGTTTCTTTTTTGCTTCGGGATGACAATCCTTCTTAGAACACTTGTCACCCCGACCGAAGGGAGGGGTCGAAGATTGCATATCAGAACTGTATATAGATTCCGACGAAGGAGGAATCTTGTATTGAGGTAAATAAGATAAAGTGCAACCTGAAGCAACAAGGTCAAAGATGTACCAGTTTTTCCACGGCCCTTTCCAGAGTATCCTGGTTTTTCGAAAAACAGAAGCGCAGCACTTTATCATCCTTACTATCCTGGTAAAAAGCAGAAACAGGTATGGTGGCCACACCGGCCTCTTTCGTGAGGCGGATCGCGAAATCCTTATCGGCTTCGTCACTGATGCGGTTATATTTTGCACAGATGAAATAACTGCCATGACTGACCAGCAGGTCAAAACGGGTGGCTTGCATCAGTTGGCTGAACGCATCCCTTTTCGACTGCATAAAGGAAGAGAGTCCGAGATAGGCCTCCCGGTTTTTTAAAAAAGAAGCCAGCGCCACCTGGGAAGGAGTAAAACAGCTGAAGCAATTGAACTGGTGTACTTTCCTGAATTCTTTCATCAGCGGGGCCGGGGCAATACAATAACCCAGCTTCCAGCCGGTACAGTTATACACCTTACCAAAGGAGAAACAAACAAAGCTACGCTCCAGCAGATCCGGATAGCGAAGCATACTCTGGTGCGGAATCGCATCAAAAATCAGGTGTTCATACACCTCATCACTGATAATAAAAATACCCGTGCCGGCTGTAACCGCCCGCAGGGCTTCAATATCTTTTTCACCGATCACGCTCCCGGTAGGATTGTGTGGCGAATTAATAATGATCGCTTTTGTTTTCGGAGTGATGGCTTTTTTTACCGCCTCCCAATCAATATGATAATCGGGATAGACCAGCGGAATGCGTACGGCTACCGCACCATTGATCTCAATATTCGGGATATAACTATCATAAGCGGGTTCAAACACAATCACTTCATCACCCGGACGAAGAATCGCCGTAAAAGCGGAATAGATTGCATAGGTACCCCCGGGCGTAATAGTGATTTCGGTATCAGGATTCACCGAAGCGCCGTAGAGGAAATTCGCTTTTTCTGCAATCGCTTCACGGAGGGGCATCCAGCCCGGCATAGGTGCATACTGATTGAAATTATCCTTCATAGCCTTGTCCACCAGCCCGGTCAGCTCATGACTCATCGGAAAATCAGGAAAGCCCTGTCCGAGGTTGACAGCATTATACTCGGTGGCCAGTCCGCTCATGACGGTGAAGATGGTGGTACCTACGTTGGGGAGCTTGGAGTTGATCGTGGGGGTCATATGTACTTTGTTGGTGTTATCACCAACAATGTAGATATGACCCCCACCATCAACTCCAAACTCCCCAATGTAGGCACCACCATCTTCACCGTCATGAGCGGACTGGCCACCGAGTTCAATGCCGTCAACCTCGGACAGGGCTTTCCTGAT
>CAUJFR010000243.1 GCA_963169885.1 Bacteroidota bacterium | reverse complement strand
CGGCTCACAATCAGTTCCCGGTCATCAGGATGTATACGGCTCCTCCATACATATTCTTCCGGTACCGGATCCGATACGGACAGGCCATATAATTGCTGGTGATTTTCATTGGCCCATTTTTTCCCGGTCAGGATATCCCATTCCCATATCGCATCGTTGGTGGTACGGGAGATCATTTCAAACCGTTTATTGGACTGGCGAATTTCTTCCTCGATACGTTTCCGTTCGGTAACATCCCGGATGATGAGACTGGTCCGTTCACGACCAAAGGCATCTTTGAAGATTGCAGAACTGAATTCCCCCGGAAATTTTGTTCCATCCTTCCTGACAAAACGGAGTTCTCCGGTCAGAATACCCGTTTTCTTGCTGATTTCAAGTAAGCCATTCAGCCGTTCATCTTCTATATCCATAAGTCCGGGACGCCCCAATGCAACAATTTCATTTTCGGTCCGGCCAAACATCCGGCAGGCCGCCGGATTAGCGGAAAGGATGGCCCCATCCGGCGATGAAAGCAAAATGCCATCCATGCTATTTTCAAAAAAGGCCCGGTATTTTGCTTCACTTTCTTTTACCTCGTTCTCTGCTTTCTTAATTTCGGTGATCAGCCGGCCTTCCATAATCAGCAACATGGGTTTACCATCGGCACCGGGTATTGGTTTAATGGATAGATCCACCACTTCCACTTCACCTGCTTTGATGGATATTTCGCCTTCATAACGTATCAATTCGCCCGCCGCGGCTTTTTGAATGGATTCTTTTACCCGGTTGATCCGGGCACCACGTTCATCTTCATTTTGCCAGAGCCGGATATCCCAGAAATAAAGTCCTATCACATCCTCATTGCGGTAACCGGTTATGGCCAGGGCTGTTTTATTCGTTTCCAGTATCCGGCCATCCTTATCCAGCAAAGTCACCATATTCATCTGTGTATTGAAAATCGCACGGAAACGGTTCTCACTTTCTGTTAATGCCTTTTGCGCACGCATCCGTTCAGAAATATCCCGGCCAATACCTATAAAATGTCCGTTGGAAAGCATCTTGGTACTGAGTTCAAGTTCGATCACCATCCCATCTTTACGACGCACTTTCCGGTTACTCAGGATACTGGCGCCGCTTCTTAGTTGTTCGAAACGTAGCGGAGGATCTCCGGCCTCTAAAACAAGAATATCTGTAAGATTCATCTCCATGACCTCCTCTCTGGAATACCCAAGCAAGCGTACGCCGGCCTCATTAACCTGGATAAACTGTCCCCGTGCATCTACCAATACAATAGTTTCTGTGGCCTGTTCCACTAAAGTCCGGTACCTGGATTCACTCTCCTGCAATCCGGCCTCTGCCTTCTTCCTGGCTGAAATATCCTTCGTACCCACAAAAGCACCGGTAATCTCATTAAACTCATTTCTTACAGGGGTCATTTGTATACTCACCCATCTGTCTGAATGCAGATCGGAATCCAGCCGGCTTTCATATTCAATCGTTTCGCCTTCAAATGCTTTTTTGTAATTGGCCATGATCGATTCCTTCCGTTCTTCCGGGATAAAATCTATAATACGATCTCCGGAACGAATCGTGTGTTTCCATACCGTTTCCAGGCTGACTTCTGCCATCCGACTCATTAAAATCACCCGGTAGTCAAGGTCGATTACATAAAATTCACCAGCCGCACTATCCAATACCTGCCTGAGCTTTTCTTCCCCTTTCCGGATATCTTCGGTTTTCTCTTTTACTTTGGCCGCCAGCTCATGATTAAATTCATAAATGAGTTTTTCTGCCAGTTTACGTTGTGTGATATCTCTGACCACCGAGACAAAACCGGTCAGTTTACCGTGCACATCTTTCAGTGCGGTGGCTGATACATGACAATAAATACTTTTCCCCTCTTTGGTAAAATCATTCGATTCAAATTCAATACTACCCTTTATGGATATTTCCCGCTTAATATCCAAATCACCGTTTTCCAGTGCACTGCTCCGGATCAGTTCGTTAATTTTTTTTCCGATTGCTTCTTCCGAAGTATACCCAAATATATTTTGCGCCCCTTTATTCCAGCTGATAATAACCTGATGGGTATCTATGGAAATGATCGCATCGCTGGTTCGCTCAGTCAGTTCTGCCAGGTAAGTAATCCGGGCTTCATACCGTTCTTTTCGTTTCAGATCACGGTGAATTATAAAAAAAATCAAGGAAATCAGCAGAATGAAACAGACACTCAGGATAACAAAAAGCCGGGCGGTATTGGTGGCCGCGATTTCCCGGCTGCTGTTGGAAGAATTCAACACTTTCCGGTCTGTAGTTTCCAGCGCGAGCACCAGATTCCGGATACTGTCCATGACCTCCTTTCCGGCACCGGAACGAACCATCTCCAGAGCAGCGTCAACCGCGTTCCGGGATACCAATGCTTCTGTCTGTGCAGCTATTTGTAATTTGATATTAGTCAGACGTACGAGACGACGGAAAGAATCCTTCCGCTGGTCGCTGATGCCATTCAGCTGTAATATGTCTGAGGTGTCCGTGGACAGATTTGTGATAGCCTTATGATAGGGAGTCAGAAAATCGCGGTTACCGGAAATCAAAAATCCCCGGTTGGCGGTTTCAATGTCCTGTACATCATCCATCAGGTTTTCGAGTACTTTCAGACTTTGGAGTGTCTTGTTGACCTGTAAGGTCTCGTACCGGGCCCTTTTCATATTTACATAGGAATACCATGCAAAAAAAGAGACCAGTACAAAGGTGATCACCACAGCAATGGTAATACTCTGACGGGTATAAATTCGATTC
>CAUJFR010000242.1 GCA_963169885.1 Bacteroidota bacterium | reverse complement strand
TGCGGCAACAACAGCAGCATCACAGAGAAGGCCAGGAATAACTGGAGAATTTTTCTCATAGCTGTTTTTTTTGATATAATTATTAAATAAGCAGTTTACAAATTAATTACAAAACATGGACTCCGGCATCAACGAATGTTTTCAACAGGGGGTTGCCAGGTTCTAATTCTGTGATCAGCATATCAATTTCACTTAGCCCGCATACCCTTATTGGCTGTACCGTATTGATCTTTTCCGCGATACTGAGACAAATCACTTTTTTAGAAGACTCGATCATGGCCTTCTTTAGCTGCACCACTTCCCAATCATTATCCGTGATCCCATGTTCGGCATCGATTGCGTTGGTGCCTAAAAAGCAGAGATCAGGTTTTATTTGTTTTATTTTCGCAATTGCCTCAGAACCAACAGTTATTTTGGAGTTTTTTGAAATTTTATCTCCGATAAGAATGACCTCAATATTCGGATGGTGCATATATTCCAGGATCACCGGGATACTGCCGGAAATAAAAGTGGCTTTCAACTGGGGTGGCAGGGTCCGGGCCAGTTCCATGATAGTGGTTCCTCCGCTGGTCAGAATGAACATGCCATTCTGTATCTGGCTGATCGCTTTCTGGGCAATAATCCTTTTCTGATTTTGTGAATAAACCCCACTGATCGGAAATGATACTTCATTGAATGAATGGGAGAGTGCTCCACCATGTACTTTGATGATTTTTCCTTCTTCTGAGAGTTCCTGAAGGTCGCGACGGATTGTATCTTCTGACACATTGATTTCAGTGCAGAGAGAAGAAGAAAGGACCTTGTTATGCAGGTTTACCTGGTGTAGAATATAAGCCTGCCTTTCCTTTTTAAGCATCCGTCAGTTTTAGCAGGACTAAAATAAGGGTATTCCTGCAAAAAAACGCAGAAACCTGAGAAAATTTGCATTGATAAGTTTACATGTTGATAAGTTAACAAGTTGACAGGGTGGGGGCTTTACGGCTTTCAGGTGAATCTTTTAAGAAAGTACCCTGTCAACCTTTTACCTGTAAACTTTTCAACCAGACAGACCGGTTAATAAGTTAAAAGGTTAAAAAGTTGAAAGGTTGACTAGGTGGGGGCTTTATGGCTTTCAGGTGAATCTTGTAAGAAAGTACCCTGTCAACCTGTTAACCTATTAACTTTTCAACAAAAAAAGGGGCCCATCTCTGAAACAAGATGAACCCCTTTACCGTCCCGATCCCTAAGGAAACAATTATTTGCCAAACGTGAACCTGGCCGTAAATCCGATAGCCGCCGGTTCAAAGTTGATATCATTTACAATATTCAGCTCTGGTTTCCAGTCGAGCGAAATATTAAGTGGAATATTCGTGAATTTATAATCCAGTCCGATCACTCCCTGTGCTCCTAAATTGGGATCGGTGCTGGTTTTCTGGGTCGTGGTGTTAACCGTCTTAAGAAAAGCCAGGTAAGCACCACCTCCGTAATACCAACTCAATCCGGGTGAACTCAGCGGCTGATGTAATTCCAGTAAAGCACCCAGGGCCAGCGGATCACCAAAGGATAATAAGCCCTCCACCGCCATTTTATCGTTTATAAAATGTTTAACAGAAATCGCATTACTGACCATGGCATTCGAACTGCTCAGACGTACCCCGACTGCAGTGGTATAGGGTTGCTGGGCGGAAGCGGTATAAAAAATACCAGTAGTGAGGACAACAAGCAAGCTGACAATGATTTTCTTCATGATGAATGATTTGTTCATTCTAAAACGAAAATGATGCCAGCTAAGTCTAAAGAAAATGCAAAAATTAGATAGTAGTTAGAAGTTAGTAGTTAGTAGTCAACAGCCCCTTTTAAGTAAGTTTTATCTAAAGTAACGGACTCTTACTGCAATTTCGAGCGCAGCGAGAAATCTTGTATTTCTTTTTTATCTCCCCGATACATCGTCATTCCGACAAAGGAGGGACCTTGTATTTTAAGAAGATGTCAGTAAACAGCCCCTCAAAAGAAAGTTGTCAGTTGTAAATTGCCATTCCGATGCTTCGGGAGTCAGTAAAAGCCTATTCTTAGAGAAAACTTCTTGATCCGTGGATATCTGTGAAATCCGTGGCCTTTATGCCGCAGGCATACATTTGCGCAGCAAATCCTTTCGTGCCTTTTTGTGTATTTCGTGGCCAACCTTATTGCCGCAGGCAATAATCTGTAGTCAACAGCCCCTCTTCAGAAAATTAATCAAAAAGTTCGTATTTTGTCTTAGGCCTCCTGCTCTCCAGCCATTGAAATTTGTCAAGGCGCATGGAGGAAGGGGATTTGTCTTTCATGGGCCAGATGGTGCCGGTAACCCCGCTGCGGAAGACGATCTTGTCGAGTTCTTTTTCGACGAAATAGATATCCATGATATCACATTTGGATTCATTGATGCCGGTATACGCACTGTCTTCATCCTGTATAAAATAGATACATTCCGCATAGCCGGCCGCCCTTACCGAATCCAGGTTTCCTTCCCGGAAATATCCATCCATCCGGATTGATTTGACCTGATTGTATATGCCCGGTTCAGATTCATTGACCAGAAAACTGTTATCAAAAACCTTGAAACGGTCGGCTTTTTTATTTTTAGTAAAGAGGAGGACCGTATCGCCGGTGATCTGGCTGCCCTTGGACCAGAGAATGGGATTTTGAAAAAGACGGAATACCGAATCTTTAAAAGAATAAAACATACTGTCACTCACAGCCTGCATGGAATCGGAAAAGATCCGCACATTCCGGTAGGCTTCAAAATAACGGTCGGTACTGTCTTTCTTATTCGGGTCTTTTTTGGCAAGTGATAACGTGTCAGCTGCTTGTACCCTGGCAATTGAATCTGCTCCCGTGGCCGGTTTTTTATTGACCAGTGGCTGTACCGTCTTTATACTGTCAGTTGCTGGCAAATCGGTTTTCACAACAACTGAAACCGTTTTTACACTATCAGTTTTTAATGAATCAGTCTGTTGTTCAGCCAGCAGCCCGGTTTCAGCTGCTTTCGCTGTCAGTGTATCGGATACCGGCAGATCATCCTGCCGGATGGCCATAAGACTGTCCCGTTTATTCGCTCCCTTATTCTTTCCCAGGTCAAGCACTTTCACCCCTTTTAAAGTATCTTTTACTATCGAATCTTTCCGGGCGTACAGGTCACTCAACCGGGCCGAAAACAAGGTATCCGCCGTTACATAAATGGAATCATTGTCCTGTTTAATGATCATCAGTGGCTTGTTGGTGGCCAGCATCCGGTCATTCTTTTTATCCTGCCATACTACTCCGGCCAGGATAGTCGTGCCTTGTACCGAATCAATGATAACTACATTTCCTTCTGCCTGGGAGGTCTGCAGACTGTCATTAAATGCCAGCCGGTCACCCGTAATATATACTCTTGATTTGGTATCCCGGATCACCGGGCGCTTGCCAAACTCGGCTTTGCCCGTAGCCATATTGTAAAATCCATCCGAAGTTTCAATAATACGGCCGCTGGTATCCTTGATCACCGTTTGTGCAATAAAACGGGTGGATTGACTCTGGGTATTATACAACAATGAATCCGTGTAGATATCATAGGCCGGATCCTTCATGATCACATTCTTCTTGAAATAAATATCCCGTAAACCGGCATAATACCAGCCTTCCTGGCTGGTGAGCACAGATTTGTTATTTACCACCCGCCCCCCGTTTTTATAAATACCGATTTCCGTATTCATATCATACTCCAGATCGGGTGTGGTCAGGCTGCCCTTCCCATCGGTGAGTTTGACCCCGCCATCCAGGTAAGCCAGTTTTTTATCAATCAGGTAACGTAAGTGACTGGAGGTGATATTCACCGTATCCACATCTTTTATATGCACATTGCCCCAGGCTTCAAAAATTTTAATGCCGTTGTTGAGCACACAGCTATCGCAATTGAATAAACTCTTGCCTTGTTTGAGCCGTACATTTCCGGCCAGGATCTGCAGGGTCGTACTGTCATTTACTTTCAGAATGGTAAAACGGTCGGAGCCCAGAATCTGAATATCAGTGAGCGAATCTGCTGTTGCCTGCGGGTTGATAGGAGTGGCCGCGGGTTCTTTTACCTGCGCGTTGCTCATTACAGGAATGCCTGTTAATCCTGTAAGCAGTAGTCCGAAAAATAAGATGAAGCTTCGCATTAGTTAGCTGCCGCAGCAGTATCTTTTGTTGCCGGCGAAGTTAATGGCCCTGTTTTATCTTTCTTACCAAAGATGGAAAGATTAACGTAGCGTTTAGGATGCGTACGCAGGTCATCAATGAGTATTTCAGCACTCAGAATGGCATCATTTAACTTGTCATACAAAGCCCGGTCATTCATCAAAGCCCCCAGTGTGCCATCGGTACTGTTCAGTTTGGCCGCGGTGGCTTTCAGGGAACTGATCATGGTATTCAGCGAATCAATAGTGGGCTGCAATTCCAGGGCCGCCAGTTTTTCACTTACTTTTTTGGCATTACCGATAGTGGTGCTGATATCCGCACTGTTATTTTTGAGGCTTTCGGTCATGGCCTGTGCATTATTCAATGTTTTGGCAAGCGCACCGTTCTTGTTATCGAGCAGACCATTCAGGGCATTACTGGCCTGGCTAAGGTTGGAGAGGGTTTCTTTGAGGTAAGCTTTGTTTTCCATATTCAACATCCCGTTCACACCGCTCAGTGTTTCCTTCAGGGAATCCAGTACATCCCGGATCCTTGCCATTGTAGGATTCATCTGCGCTTTCACATCACCCAGGATGCCGGTCTCCATCCGCGTCGTCAGCGTATCACCATCTCCCATCATTTCGGTGGAATTGCCTCTTTCAATAATAATATAGGATGAACCAACCAGGCTGGAAGAGATATAGGCTACGGAATTTTTTGGAATATTGATATCCCGGGTCAGGCTGATCGTTACCACCACCGCACTGACATCCTTATCCCGTTCTTTTTTATCATACACATTGCCGATCGGGAGACCATTGATCTTGACCTCATTTGATTTTTCCAGGGTGCCCAGTTCGCTGAAAACGGCATAGATCTTTTTACTGCGACTGAATACATCCTTGCCCTTCAGGAAATTGAAGCCCACGATCAGGATCACGAGGGCGACAATGGTTAAGATTCCGACTTTGGTTTCGTTGCTGATTTTCATTCTGCTGCGATAAGGCTGATTAAAGCCATTCCGGGTGCCAAATTAGCTAATTATTTTTAAACGGTCCTGCGGACTCAGAATGCCTTAGGGGCTTCTTCGTTGACGGCTGCGGCTGGTTTGTTCCTTAATTCCAGCTTTTCCTTGTAATTTTTGATAGCGGTGAAGATATTGGCCACGATTTCTGCCTGTCCGCTTTCACTGTTCATATATTCCTCTTCTTCCTGGTTGGAGATAAACCCGATTTCGATCAGGATACTCGGCATTCCGGTGGCCTGTAAGACCCAGATACCTTTGTCATTCCGTTGTTTTACACCCCGGTCGACCCGTCCGGCAGCTGTAAATTCCTGTTGCACGAGATCGGCCAGGTTAAGGCTTTTCCGGAAATAATTCTGGGCATAAATAAGCATCCTGGCTTTTTCAGAAGGATCAGATGGGTCGGGTAATTCGAGCGTAGTGGTGGAGTCAATTTCACCCGAATAATCGGTGATTTTATTCATCGATCTGACTTTGTCATCGTTTTTATTGGTTGCCCATACATAGGTCTCTGTTCCCTTGGCTTTATTCGGCACCCATACATTTTCGTATTCGTATTCGTAATAGGGCTTCTTATAGGTTTTCTTACCTTTCTTTACTATTCTTGTTTTTAGAATTTTATTGACCACCCGGCGTTCATACCAGCCTCCCGGCTTATGACCGGCTGCATTTAAATGGATGGCAATAAACAAATCACCGCCGGATTCGTTAGCGAGGTCAGCCCTGTATTTCAGGGCGGCATCTTTCGTTGGTTTGTTACCGGGTAAAACATCCGTGGTGCGGGTAAAAACAAGCTTCATATCGGGCCAGGCTTTGGCAATCGTATCGCCCAGTTTCAGTGACACCTGCAGGGCTACCTGCGCTTCTGTGGATTTCATGCCGGGCGCCCCTGGATCAATACCGCCATGTCCGGGGTCTATGATGATCGTTTGTAACGGTTTTTTTCCTTGCTGTGCACCAAGCTCATTCATCCACCCAAAGCAGCTGAGCAAGGTATAGGCGATCCATAGATTTTTCATTCGGTTTCTGTTTAATGGTCTTTCGAATTGCGTTACGATCAACGGGCCCGGTTACATCCCAGTTCCTCTATCCGGTGGAGCATCGCCGATACATCATGTGTGGCTTGCCGGCCGTTATTTCCACTATTATCCTGCTCACTGGTCTGTTGTTGTTTTTCCAGCCATGCAATATAATTGAAAACCGCACGAATGATACATCCGGCCAGTTCTTTTTGTCCTTCTTTACTATTCAGGTAATCTTCTTCCGCCCGGTTGGTGATATAACCGGTTTCAACCAGGATGCTGGGCATAGCCGTTGCCTGTAAAACCCAGATACCTACTCCCCGCTGACGGACATCGCGGTCCACACGACCCGCCCGGGAAAATTCATCCTGCACATACCCCGCAAGCGTGGCACTTCTTTTGAAAAACTGTTTTGTTTTCAACAGCGAAAGGGCAATGAACTCCGGCGAGTTGGGGTCCACATCCCCGTAATTGACCTTATAATTTTCTTCCATGAGCATGGGGGCATTTTCCCGCATGGCCACTTCTTTGTCTTCGTTTTTATGCGAACCCCAGATATACGTCTCGGTACCCTTGGCCGGGTTGGGTTGTGTATACGTGCGGTATTGGGGCACTTTTTTCGTTTGCTTTTTCCGGTTCTTCCCCTTACCGGTATAATAGGTAACCGTTTTATGGCCGATCAGCTCGGACCGTTTAATCGGTACAGCCGCATTTACATGGATACAGATAAACAAGTCACCCTTGTTTTCGTTGGCAATCTCTGCCCGCCGGTGAATCGGGGTGATTTTTTCGGTAGGACGGGATTCCACAATCCGGATCTCCGGCATTTCTGCATGGAATTTCTTTACCAGTTCTTTGGACACAGCCAGGCAGATCTCATCCTCATAGGAATAAGCACCCCTGGCCCCGTTGTGGCCGCCATTGGGCATGATACCATGACCGGCATCCACAATGATGGTTTTAATGACTTTCTGTTTTTTTGAGGTGGCAGCCGGTGTTCCGGTACGAAAGGAAATGAAACTGATGCATAGGGAAAGAAAAAGAAAGGCCAGAAAAATGCGCTTGATCATAGTTTTTCATTTTGCGTCCGGTGGACGATTCATCACAGGGTCGGCATAAGTTTCACAAATTGTTTAGGCCAATCAATAGGTAGCCGTGGGAGAATGAATTACATTTGCTCCCGTTGATGATGCCTCTATACAAATTTAGGTCAAAATACTTTTCTTACGGGATACTGACTGCTGTTATAATTTACTCACAAACGTGGATAACAGCTGCTGACAGTGTGCCGCATCATCATTTTGGGACTTCATTAACATCTTCCGCCGACACCAGCAAACCAACAGCAACGAAAGTTACAGCAGCACCAGTCACCAGCACCCCTGATACCTCCCGGCTTCCCGAAACGGATACCAGCGGAAAACGGCTGTCTGACACTTCCGGGTTGCCGGCTGTGGATACCGGTTTCGTACAGAAGACGGATACATTCAACCTGAAGTTGTCTAAGGACTCGCTCGAAGCTCCGTTAAAATATTCCGCCGATGATTCGGTGGTGGTGATGATCAAATCCAAAAAAATCTATCTCTACGGAAAAACAAAGACCGAGTATACCGACATCGAGCTTACCGCACCTAAAGTGGAAATGGACCAGGCCACCCAGGTAGTGACCGCTTTTAACCGGAAAGACAGTACCGGTAAAGTGCTGGAGACCGCAAAGTTCAAACAAGGGGAGAATGAATTCAGCAGTGATACGATCCGTTATAATTTCAAAACACAGGTAGGACTGACTAAAAACACGATGATTCCCCAGGGTGAAATCCTGATCATCGGCAACACGATCAAAAAAGTAAACGAGAATACGTCCTTTATCAAGGGTGCCCGATTTACAACCTGTATGCTGGATGAGCCGCATTTTGCCTTTACGACTCCGAAAATGAAAGTGATCAATCAGAAACTGGCGATTTCCGGCCCCGCACACCCGGAATTTGAAGGCGTGCCGGTTCCGATCTACCTGCCGTTTGGTTTTTATCCATTGAGCCAGGGCCGGCATTCCGGATTACTACGACCCAACTTCATTACGGATGAAGTGCGCGGAATCGGGATGCAGGGACTGGGTTACTATAAAGTACTGAATGATTACTGGGATGCGGAACTTTCGGGCGATCTCTTTTCTTATGGGGAATGGGCGGCCGGTGTGAAAATGACCTACCGTAAAATTTATAAGTACAGCGGCGGTTTTAATCTCACTCTCAGGTCTTCCAAACTGAATTTCAAAGGGGATCCGGACTTTTCTAAAAACCGGATTTTTAATGTAACCTGGAATCACAGTATGGACAGCCGTGCCAGACCCGGTGTAACTTTTTCCGCCAGTGTAAATGCCGGCTCCACCAAGTTCAACCAGCTGGTGCCAGGCAATGCCTACCTGAATTACCAGAACCTGATGGGATCATCGATCACGTTTAATAAATCCTGGAAGAACAAGCCCTTCAATTTATCAATCAGTGCCACTCACTCGCAGAACAATAACCTGGGAACGGTCAACCTGAATCTGCCCAATGCGGCTTTTACTGTGAGTACACTTTACCCTTTTCAGAATAAAAACAGGGCGGGCTCCGCTAAATGGTATGAGAACCTCGGTATCGCCTATAACGGGTCATTCAACAACTCGATCAACTTTAATGATACCATCAAGTACGGACAAAACGGGATAAAACCTTTCTTTAAATATTTACTGGATACGGCACAATGGTCGGCCCAGCACAATATCCCGATCACGTTATCACTGCCACCGATTTTGGGGGGTAAAGTACTGGTATCGCCCGGTATCAGCTATAATCAGACCTGGATCCAGCGGACCACCAATTATCAATGGAACAATACCACGAAAAAAGTGGATACCATTACCGCCAAAGGCATTTTCATTGATCAGCGCAGTTCCGTTTCCCTGAGTTTTAATACCGCTTTATTTGGTACGGTCCAGTTTAAAAAATCAAGAGTGATTGCGCTTCGTCATACCATGCGGCCACAGATGGGGTTCAGTTATACACCAGATCTCAATACCTCGCATATTAAAAAGACACAGGTGGATACCACCGGCAAAGTGCTTTATTATAATGAAATCGGGGGCACTGTTTTATATAACACCAGTTCAAGACGCAGCGGCGCCATGAGTTTTGGCATTGATAATAATATCGAGATGAAAGTCCGTTCTAAAAAAGATACCGGAGACCTCGCGATCAAACGCGTGAAAATTATCGAAGGTTTTGGTTTCAGCGGCTCCTATGATTTTATCCGCGACTCCTTCCGTTTATCCCCGATCAGTTTTTATTTCCGGACTACGTTGTTTGAAAAACTGAATATCAATGCCAGTACCACCCTGAATCCTTACCAGACAGATTCAAGAGGCTATGATATTAAAAAATATGCCTGGGAGGGTGGCAAATTTAACCTGGGACGACTTACTTCCGGCAGCATTTCCATGAGCACAAACTTTCAGAGTAAACCCAAGGATGCCAAGAAAGATGAAGCCCGGCAGAAAGCAGTACAGGACCGGTTGCAGGACCCGGCCTTACTGGGCGATCAGCAACGACTCCTTGAATATATGCAGCAGAATCCTTCCCAGTTTGTGGACTTCAATATAGACTGGAACCTGGGACTGAGTTATTCACTATCCTTCGTCAACCGGATCAAATCTGATTTCAGTGGTTATGAGACCGACTTCCAGTTAGGCGGGGTTTCTTTCAATGGCGGTTTCAACCTTACTCCCAAGTGGAAACTGACCGGTAGTGGCAGCTATGACCTGGAGACAATGAAACTGCAATACGTTACAATGTCAATCAACCGCGATATGCACTGCTGGCAATTATCCATCAATGTGATACCGGTGGGGTATACCCGCTCCTTTAACTTTTCGATCAGTCCGAAATCCACCCTGCTGCAGGACCTGAAAATCAACCGGACCCGTTATTTCAATACTTACTGATCAATTCCTTTGAGGTAATGTTCCTGTGTGATCCGGAAAATCTCTTCTTTTAATTCTTCAGTGGTTTTACCAACCGGGCTCACCGGAGGCAGGAAATGGATCCCGATTTTTGTGGGACGGAAATAGAATCCTTTATTGGCCGGTACGGCTTTTTTTGTATTAAAAATAACGGCCGGCAGAATGGAATGACCGGTATCCACCGATAACCTGAAAGCACCGTCATGAAATTTCTTCAATGGTTCATCGCTTCGGTTGCGTGTGCCTTCAGGATATATGCACATGTGCATTTTTGCCTTTAATACATTTTTCATTTTCTCGTAACTCTCCCGGCGGCTGCGGTCATTTTTCCGGTTGACCAGCACGGCACCCTTCATATAGAAAAAGCCAAACAACGGTACTTTAGCGAAGGAAGATTTGGCAATCGTTTTATTTGGCCCCACAATAAACGGAGAGGAGAGAGGCACATCCAGTAAGGAATTATGATTGCAGGTGACAATATAGGCTTCCCCTTTTTTGAAATTTTCCTTACCCCTGATCTGGTAGCGGCAACCCACCATGAGCAGCCATACCTTCATCCATGCCCTGGAGATACGGATGAAAAGAGCCTGTCCGTTGGGATCAGGAATCAGCCAGGTAAGCTGCGAGGGAATAAAGATGATCAGGAAAGTGGCCATAAAACTCAGGATGGCCCAGAAAGCCATCAGCTTACCGGCGATATTTTTGATAAAATTCATACGTCGTTGGTTTTTGTTAGTTAATCCAGCCGCCAGTTAATGGGATCAATGCCATGTTTGACCAGGTATTCATTTGTTTTTGAAAAATGTTTACAGCCCATGAATCCCGCATGTGCTGATAACGGGGAGGGGTGTGCAGCCCGCAGAATCAGGTGTCTGGCCTGGTTGATCAGGACCGATTTTTCCTGGGCAAATTTCCCCCATAAAAGGAATACTAAATGTTCTTTTTTATCGGAAATGGTCCTGATCACGGCATCGGTAAACGGCGCCCAGCCGATTTTAGCATGACTCATTGGTTCACCCGCGCGAACGGTCAGGGACGCATTGAGTAAAAAAACACCTTGTTCCGCCCAATGCGTCAGGGTGCCATGGGTGGGAACCGGGATACCCAAGTCTGCGTGCATTTCTTTATAAATATTAATCAGGGAGGGGGGGGGGGCAATACCCGGTTGAACGGAGAAACAAAGTCCATGCGCCTGTCCCGGGCCATGGTAAGGATCCTGTCCCAGGATCACCACTTTAACCTTGTCAAATGGGGTATGGTTAAAAGCGTTAAAAATCATGCTGCCCGGCGGGTAGATGGTCTTGCCCTGTCCCTTTTCCGTACGTACATGGAGGGCCGCCTGTTCGAAATAGGGCTGGCGGAACTCAGCTTTAAGTGCTGATTTCCAGGAGGCTTCGATCTTTACATCCATGTGTTTTTCCTTTGGCTGCAAGCTAAAAAAAAATTACCTTCGCCGCTCGTTCTTTTACAGATTGGTCCGGTAGCTCAGTTGAATAGAGCAACTGCCTTCTAAGCAGTAGGTCATTGGTTTGAATCCAATCCGGATCACAGGAAGTCTGCCTCCAACGGGCAGGCTTTTTTTTGCCTGCGGCAAATGAGTTGGCCACGAAATACACGAAAAGGCACGAATAATACAGAAAGGCAAGTATAATATCCCGCTAAGAATAAAAAGAGTTACCGGTTATGGAGGCGGCTTCTACTTTCGTGAAGTCTTATAAGCTTTGAGG
>CAUJFR010000241.1 GCA_963169885.1 Bacteroidota bacterium | reverse complement strand
ACCAAAACACTTAACCCTCCCGTATATGTCCACCGACCAACATCCACAACCAGCGGAACAAAATGATTCCCCCTCTCCGACACCTGAAAAGGAACAACAGGCTGCTGCCCCGGTGAAAACCAATCCCGTTAATGATTTTATTTCCCTGTTCAAACCGGCCGAAGGGTACTTTTTCACGCCGGTGTTGCTGATCCTGAATATTCTTGTGTTTGTATTAATGGCGGTCACGGGGGTAAGTATACTCGATCCGGACGGCGCCAGTCTGGTGAAATGGGGTGCTAACTTCAGACCGGTCACACTGGATGGCGAATGGTGGAGACTTATCACCTGTTGTTTCCTGCATATTGGCATTATACACCTGCTGATGAATATGTATGCCCTGATGTATATTGGTGTGCTGCTGGAACCGCTCCTTGGTAAAACAAGATTTATTGTCGCATACCTGCTCGCAGGTTTACTGGCCAGTTTAACCAGCCTCTGGTGGCACGATTTTACCATCAGCGCCGGCGCCTCCGGTGCCATCTTTGGGATGTATGGTGTATTCCTGGCCTTGCTCACTACCAACCTGATTGAAAAATCAGCAAGGACTTCCCTGCTTTCAAGTATCGGCCTCTTTGTTGGATATAATTTGCTTTATGGTCTGAAAGGAGGAATTGACAATGCGGCTCATATCGGGGGGCTCGTCAGCGGACTGGTGATTGGCTATGCATTAATACCTTCATTAAAAAACCCGGGGAATAATAAACTGACTAACGGCACCCTTTCCGGGCTGACCGTATTCGCCCTCGCCGTTTCCTTTTTTGTCTATACCAAACTGCCAAACGATATCAGCCTCTATGATAAAAAAATTGTCACCTTCACCGAACTGGAGTCAAAAGCACTGAACGTGTATAGTATGGGTCCGGACACACCCTCCGATACCTTATTGACTGCTATTAATAAGGGGTTAGGATACTGGGCCGATAATATTAAACTGCTGGAAAGTATGAATACCCTGAAATTGCCTGCCACCCTGCAGCAACAGAATCAGGTACTGAAAGAATACTGCAACCTGCGCATCCGTTCCTATGATATGCTTTATAAAGCAGTTTCCAAAAACTCCGAGCAATATAGTGACAGCCTGGAAATACTGAATGCTGATATTGAGAAAAAAGTCAGCGAACTGGTTAAGCTAAGAGATGGAAAGTAGTGCTGATATTGGGAAAGAGGTTCTGTTGAGCCCGTTCTGTTTTCCACAAGTCTGATCCCTCGCCCTTTAGCTTATTACTCAACTTTAACAAACCCAACAGATCACTCATGTACCATTTTTCATACTTCAAGGAAAAAGATAAGCAGGTCATGCTGGACTTCATGGACGCGCATCCCTTTGTCTTCCTCTCCGGCTGTACTTTGTCCGGTAAACCCGTGGCCACACAGATTCCTGTTTTGATAGAGGAACGGGAGGGTGAATTATATATTCAGGGACATATCATGCGGAATACGGACCACCATAAAGCCTTAGTGGAAAACCCCAATGCGCTGGTCGTGTTTACCGGCCCCAGCACCTATGTAAGTGCCACCTGGTACACTAATCAGCAAGGAGGTTCTACCTGGAACTATATGAGTGTGCATATCAGCGGACCGATAAAATTCATGTCCGCTGATGAATTACTTCAGTTTATGCGAAAATTCACCCTGAAATTTGAAAAGGGAAACAAGGAATCATTAACGATTATCGACAACCTCCCGGCATCCTACGTCAATAAAATGTTACCGGCCATTGCGGGATTTGAGATCAAAGCCGACAAAATCGACAATGTATTTAAGTTAAGCCAGAACAGGGATGAGACGAGTTACCTGAATATTATTTCAAAACTGGAAGAACAGGGCGTAGAGGGCGCATTCATTGCCGGAGAAATGAAGAAAAGAAAGATGGAATTATTTCCCCCGGGCGTGGAGTGGGATGGTTCGAAGTTTGATTCTTAAAAGACAATAAATGGCCACCCAAAACCTATATCGATGAACGCACTACTTAAACCAGTCACCCTGATCCTGGTTTTAACCTTCAACCTGATCACCCACAGCCAGCAAACCCCCATCTCCAAAACCCCCACCGGCATCACCGTCGCCTGTAAATACCATATGACGGAACTGCAGGTATACAGTCCCGGTATCCTCCGGGTTAAAAAATATCCGAAAGAGAAGACCTTCAACCCGCAAAGTCTTTCCGTAACAGCTAGCCCGGTAACCACACCGTTCAGTATTAAAACAAGGGGTACGGTGGTAACTCTCAAAACTACAGAGCTGAATGCCATACTGGACCTGAACACGGGCGCGTTTTCATTTACCTCAGCCAATGGTACCCCGCTCCTGCGCGAACAACCCGATGGCGCCCGCTTCACGCCCTTCAATGATGCCGGTACTCCATCCCTTAGTGTAAAACAAACCTATCTGCTGGATGCAGACGAAGCTATCTACGGACTCGGACAACAACAAAAAGGAAAAATGATCCAGCGTAATCTCACGCTGAAAATGATCCAGGACAATACCGATGACTATGTGCCCTTCCTGCTCTCAGCAAAAGGGTATGGGGTCTTCTGGGATAATTATTCGCCCACTATTTTTTCCGATGATCCTTCCACCACTTCCTTCAGTTCTGAAGTAGGCGAAGGCATCGATTACTATTTCATCAAAGGCAGCGATGCCGATGCTGTGATTGCGGGGATGCGTACCCTCACCGGTGCTTCGCCCATGCTCCCGCTATGGACCTTTGGCTTCTGGCAGAGCAAGGAACGCTACAAGACCCAGGATGAACCGGTGGAAGTAGTGCGTCGTTATCGTCAATTAGGCGTGCCGATCGATGGCATCATACAGGACTGGCAGTATTGGAGCAGTAATTATTTGTGGAATGCGATGGAGTTTCTCAACCCCGACTTCGGTAACCCCAAGAAAATGCTCAGCGATATACATGGCCTCAATGCGCACATGGCCATTTCCATCTGGAACTCTTTTGGTCCGGAGACTAAACAATACCGTGAACTGGATTCAATAAAAGCCCTGATGAACTTCGGTACCTGGCCGCTCTCCGGGGTGGACAAATGGCCGCCGTTGCGGGAGTATCCCTCCGGTGTAAAAGTCTACGACCCCTATAATCCAAAGGCAAGGGATATCTACTGGAAGTACTTAAGTAAAATGCATGCCCTCGGTCTCGATGCCTGGTGGATGGATTCCTCCGAACCCGATCATCTGGACTTCAAAGA
>CAUJFR010000240.1 GCA_963169885.1 Bacteroidota bacterium | reverse complement strand
TGGAATGGATAAACGCCTGGCTTCCTCCACGGAGATCATGTTGTTCCGCATCATACAGGAACTGATGAACAATATCATCAAACATGCGAATGCCACAGAGGCGATCATTCAGTTTAACCGGGAAGGGAACCGTCTGAGTATTACTGTGGAAGATAATGGCCGGGGCTTCCCTGCATCGGATCCGGAGGATCCCGCTACAGCCGGACTCGCATCCGTACAAAACAGGGTAACCTACCTGAATGGAAATATCTCGATAGATTCCCGGCAGGAAGTAGGGACCACGGTGATGATGGAATTCCTGATACATGAATCCTGATCAAATATCCCTGCTGTTTTGTATTTTCAGTATTCCTGTATGACTTCCATTCTTATTATAGACGATCATCCGCTGGTAGGAGAAGGCATTTCCACCATGATCCGGGATGTGGCCTGGTGTCAGGTATCCGGCATCTGCAAAAGCGGTCTGGAAGCGTTAAAACAATTAAAGACTATCTATCCGGATATTATACTCCTGGATATCAGCCTGCCTGATATCGACGGGCTTGAACTCTGCGAAAAAATAAGACTGTTCAACAAAGAGACCCGGATCATCGGTCTTACTTCTACGAATGAAGCCGGCATCATTACCCGTTTTCTCGCGAAAGGAGGCAATGGGTATCTGCTGAAAAACATGGAAAGAAGTGAGCTGATAGAAGCGATTGAAGAAGTGCTCAAAGGAAAAATATTTCTGAGTAAAGCAGCCAACCAGAAAATTCTGGAGCAGTTTCACTCCGTACAAGACGCTTTGGAAAATACGCCGGTACTCACGCGCCGGGAAAAAGAAATCCTGCTTTTACTGGCAGAGGGATTGAATGGTCCGCAAATTGCGGAACGTTTATTCCTCAGTCCATATACGGTAGAAACACATCGAAAAAACCTGATGCAGAAATTAAACGTGAATACCACACAGCTTTTGCTGAAAGTGGCGAAACAACAGAAATTATGCTGATTCATTAAGCGCCAGCAACACCGCTGCTACTACTCCTGCGGTCTCTGTACGCAATCTCGTTTCTCCGAGGCTTACCGGTACAAAACCCTGTTGCAGGGCCTGTTCAATTTCACCCGGTGTAAAGTCCCCTTCCGGACCAATCAGGATAATGGAAGTTGATTGTGGTGTTTGTCTGGCCAGTGGATTCTTTGGCCCGTCTTCGCAATGGGCAATATATTTTCCCATGGCCTTACTTTGTTCCAGTACCACATTGAATGGTTGCGGTTCTTTTAACTGCGGCAACCAGACCTGCTGACTCTGCAGCATGGCACTGATACAGATCGCATTCATCCGGTCGTACCGGAAGCGCTCTTTTTCCGTACGCACACAGACCAGTGGAATGATTTCGGAAATACCCACTTCACTGGCTTTCTCTAAAAACCATTCAAAGCGGCTGGCATTTTTAATATTGGAAATGGCAATGGTGACTTTCCGTTCAGCAGCGGGCGTAAAAGTTACTTCACGGACAGCCACGGTACAATGCTTCTTATGATCATCGGTGATATCAGCGAGGAGTAAATGTCCAAGGCCATCAGTAAGGTGCAGTTGTTCTCCCTGCTTCATCCTTAATACCTGTACGACGTGACGACTGGTATCCTCGTCCAATACAAGTAATTTCTGTGTCTTTTCAAATGTGCCAATATAAAAGAAAGGAAGTGCCATGAGGCCAAGGAGACTATTTATTCAGAAAATGGTTTTTCTCTTTGTTAAGCAACATCTTCAATGTAAAAGAAATAATAGCAGCAATCAGCGTGTAAAACCCTGCGTTCAGCAACAAATCCGCATTCGGATGATGCATGATCCGCCGGAGTGATCCGAATAAAATGAGTGCGCCCCCTGCTAAAGCCACGGCAATGATATACTTGTTCTTTAGCTTCATCCGGTAATCGCTGAGTCTGACTGCTTTCAGCTTTTTTACTTTTTACTTTGAGTTGTTGGTCTTATGACCAACGGTGATCTTGTTGGTCATAAGACCAACAAGACTAGAACGGCGTATCATCATCATCCGGCAGATCATTCATCTTACTGCCGGTCTGCACAAATACCTTGGCACCGCCGTCACTGTCGATATCGCTGACGGGTTTCCAGTTGCCGGTAAGGCCTTGTCCGCCAAATCCGCCATTGTCATCTTCGGTGAATTTCTGAATATGGAGCAGGGCTCTCAGTTTGATCGTTTCGAGTGAACCATTCCGGTGTTTGGCTATACGTACGTGAGTTTCACCGCGGTTATTCTCACCCAGTTCGTTGGTGGTGATATCATAGTACTCAGGACGATACAGGAACATGACCATGTCCGCATCCTGCTCAATCGCTCCGGATTCACGGAGGTCACTCAGCTGTGGCATTTTGTTTCCGTCTTTACCGGCACCCCTGGTTTCCACCGCCCGGCTTAACTGCGACAAGGCGATGATGGGTACACTTAATTCTTTAGCCAGGGCTTTCAGGTTACGGGAGATATTACTGATCTCCTGTTCACGATTAGTATTACGTCCATCGCCGGTACCACTCATCAGCTGCAGGTAGTCGATGATGATCAGTCCGATATTATGTTTGTTTTTCAAGCGGCGGCACTTGGCCCTCAGTTCAAAAATGTTCAGGGCGGGTGTATCATCAATAAACAAAGGCGCCTGTGCGAGGCGTTGAACACCTTTCGCATACAACTGCTTCATTTCATGCTCTTCCATTTTACCCCGGCTGATTTTTTCAAGCCATATTTCACTTTCGGCAGAGAGAATCCGTTGTACCAGCTGACCGGCACTCATCTCAAGGGAGAACAGGGCCACACCGGTTTGTTTACCCGGATGCATCACCGCATTACGGGCCAGGTTCAGGGCGAATGCTGTTTTACCCACGGCAGGACGGGCAGCGAGGATGATCAGGTCGGTTGCCTGCCAGCCATACGTTACACGATCCAGCGAAGGGAAACCGCTGGGTACACCTGTTACATCTTCATTTTTATGACGAAGATCTTCGATCCGCTTGATGGTATTTACCAGAACGGAGTCAATCGATTCAAAGTTCTTACGCAGGTTATTATTGGTGATCTCGAACAATTTGCTTTCGGCCACATCCAGCAGGTCAAATACATCGGTGGAATCCTCGTAAGCATCCCCGATGATTTCGCCGCTGATGCGGATCAGTTCACGCTGAATAAATTTTTGCAGGATGATCCGGGAGTGAGCTTCAATATGCGCTGCCGAAACAACTGCATTCGTCAGTTTGGTTACATAGTACGCACCACCCACCATATCCAACTCTTCCCGGAAACGTAATTCCTCTGCTACAGTCAGGATATCAATCGGCTGACTTTTATTAGCCAGTCCCTGCATGGCACCAAAAATCCGCTGGTGTGCATCCACATAGAAACACTCCGGCTTCAGGATTTCGACAATGGTATCAAAAGCGCCCTTCTCCAGCATGATAGCCCCTAATACAGCTTCTTCCAGATCCTTAGCCTGTGGGGGTACCTTACCATATACCATTGTTCCGAGGTCGAGGGTTGACTTCCGCTTATTCTTGCGGTCCTTGTTGATATTCGTCAGTTCCATTGTCCAGTTAAAGTGATAATACGTTAACGATCCGTTTTTAAAACCCTGTCAGATTGCCTTTTGGCGTAGCTGGCCGGTGACCAAGGGGAGGCTCCATACTTGTATTAAGAAATGATGATCTCTTTGTTAAGGGGATGTTCCTTCAGTCAGTATGGCGAAATAAACCCCTATTCCTTTTTGCACAAAATTTTTCTTTGTGCACCAGTTTTTCACCCGGATTTTGGGGTTATCCACATTCACCTTTTACTTTACTTGCCTATGACAATTTACGTACAAAATCTGGTAAAATCACCTACCATCTAAGTACAGGTGTTTGTTAATTTTGTATCTGATTCTGATCAGGTACACAATATTCGGAGCAATACCTGAGTTAGATACCCGGAAGCTCTTTATTTAACCGTAAACCGCTGCAACCGTACCCCCATTCCTTTCATTTAAAATCACCTATATTATGGAAACTAAAAAACACAGCAGCCACTCCCGCCCGGTCATCAGCCAGGCACAGAACAACACCACCCTCTGGATCGGTCATCTCAGACCGCATACCCACGACCATCTGGCCGGACAGACATTTATTTGCCCTTCTGAAGGATTAGTCAATAACATACAGGTTTTTGCTTCTGCCGTCACCCAACCCGGTGAAGTAGCGCTGACCTTACATGAATTTGACAGCAGTTCCCGCAGCTGGGGTAATGCCATTGGCAATAGTATCCGCCAGGTAGACCGGAACGATGACACCCATTGGATCCGTTTTGAACTGGACCCTATTGAACTGAAAAAAGATGCCACTTATGGTTTCCGTCTGCAAACCAATGACGGGATTATCGGAATCGGCGAAGCCGCCACCGGTAACCGCCATCCGTTTACTTTCGGGCATGCCTGGAATGGTCACAGTACCAGCGACAAAGGCGACTTTTTCAGTTATTTCAGCCTGGCTTTCAAAGTTGAGCTATGTGCTTAAAAAAATATTGCTGCTGAGACGGTTGTAATATAGAAAACCTGCATCCGGCCATTACTGGACTGATAGCCGGATCATACCCTGTTTTGACTCCCTTTGGGGGGCCGGGACAGGGTTTTTTTTGCCTGCGGCAAAAAAGGCGGGGCCACAAAATGACACGAAGCGACACGAAAAATACAGAATACAAACCACGGATAACACGGATACGCACGGATTGATTTGCCTGCGGCAAAAAAAGGCGGGGCCACAAAATGACACGAAGCGACACGAAAAATACAGAATACAAGCCACGGATGACACTGATACGCATGGATTGATTTGCCTGCGGCAAAAGGGGGTTGGCCACGAAAGGACACAAAAAAGCACTAAAGAAATACAGAAAGGCAGGCCACGGATGACACGGATATGCTCGGATAAGTATTGCCTTCGGCAATAATGGATTGGCCACGAAAGGACACAAAAGGCACGAAGGAATACAGAAAGGCAGACAGTTTAAACTGATTCCTTCGGTTGGTGGAAGATTCCGCTCAGCGTGTATTACACTTTGTATTGAGGAAATCCTTTGGGCTTTGCGGGATATTATACCATATGCTGAGAAAGAAAATAGTTGAGAAATAGCGGAGGCGAAAGATACTATTGTTAGAATAAGGAGACATTAACAAAGTCAATATGCTGTATTTAATTCATCAGCATTTCACGTGCATTCTCCATAGCGGCGGCTGTAGGTTTTTCGCCACTGAGCATCCGTGCTATACTGGTAATCCGCTCTTCGGTACTGAGCAGGCGGATATTGGTTTTCACCTGGTCTTTCACAATTTCCTTAAACACGAAGAAATGCGCATCGGCCTTTCCGGCAATTTGTGGCTGATGTGTGATGCAGATGACCTGTCGTCTGGCGGCAAGTTCTTTCATAATGATACCGACCTGCCTGGCCGCTTCACCGGAAATACCCGTATCAATTTCATCAAAGATCATCGTAGGCAGATCCACGGATTGCGCCACGAGTGATTTTATGCATAGCATCAGCCGGCTCAGTTCTCCTCCACTGGCCACTTTGCGAAGGGGTTGAAACTGACCTTTGGCCTGATCACCGGCCGGCACATTGGCATCAAATAAAAACTCCACATTATCAGCCCCGGTTTCCATCAGCTCCACCGGATTGATCATTGTTTTTATCCGGGCATTGGGCATGCCTACCTGGTGCAAGAGTTTATTGACCTTGTCTTCAAAAGGCTTCACCTGCTTTTTACGATTGGCCGATATCTTTTGAGCCAGCATGGATGCACTATCATACAATTGCTGCTTTTCTTTTTCCTTCTGCGCTATCGACTGGTCAATATTCAACACCGCCTGTAGTTTATCTTGCAGCCCGGCCTGTATGGATAAAAGTTCAGCGGTGGTATTCACTCCATGTTTTTTCTGGAGTTTATACCCAAGGGAAAGCCGTTCATTCAAGCGCTCCACTTTTTCAGGATCATAAATCACGTGATCACTGATGCGATCCACTTCCCCGGCCATATCCTGTAATTCGATCTGTGCCGATTGCAGGCGTTGCAACAGGGTGGGCAGATCAGGATGATACCCGGCATAGGGATTCAGCTGATTGATCATGATCTTCAGTTGCTGTACCATGGGGCTTTCACTTTCACGCAACTCAAAGAATGTTTTATTCAAAGCCGCTTTGATCCCTTCTGCATTATTCAGGAGTTTCAGTTCGGCATCCGTATCCTCCAGTTCGTTTTCTTTAAAGCCGGCTTCTTCCAGTTCGGTAAACTGGAAACGGTTATAATCGGCTTCTTTATCGAATAACTGTTTCTGTAATTTTAATTCTTCCGCCTCTTTCTTTACGACCTGCCATTTCCGGAAAGCCTGCTGATACTCGTCCAGCAAAGCGGCTTGTCCGGCCAGCGCATCAATCACTTCCCGTTGAAAGCCGGATTCGCCCAGTTCAAGCGTATCGAACTGCTGGTGCAGGTCCACGAGTAAGGCGCTTAATTGTTGAAGTTGGGAAAGATTGACCGGGGTATCATTGATAAAAGCGCGTGATTTACCATTGGTGCTGATTTCACGACGAAGGACCAGCTGGTCTTCATTGTCAAGTTCATTGGCTTTGAGAAAAGCGGCCACGGCTTTTTTCTGTCCGGCCTGGAAGAAGCCTTCCACCACACATTTTTTTTCTTTCTTGACTAATGCGGCCGTATCGGCGCGTTCGCCAAGAATCAATCCGAGGGCGCCCATGATAATGGATTTACCGGCACCGGTTTCACCGGTGATCACGTTGAGTTTGCCGGAGAAATCGATTTCCAGTTCGTCGATGATGGCGTAATTCGATATGGAGAGTCGTTGCAGCATTGCCGCAGCAAATTAAGTTTTTTCGCTACAAGTTGGGCCACGGTGGAAAAGGATTTGCCTGCGGCAAAAAGGTTAGCCACGAAATACACGAAAGGACACAAAAAATACAGGGCCACGGATCACACAGATTAGCACGGATGGCCCCCTAAATCCCCAAAGGGGGACTTCGAAGACTCAAAAACATTATACTTTTCTTTCTTTTAGTCTTGCATAATAGTTTCCCGCTAAGATTTTTAAGACACGCTGTTTATTGAAAAGCCTTTAAAGCTTTGCGGGACACAAATACGCAATGCAAAACAGTATTGCATTTACAATCTTTAGGTGGCGTGTGTTCCCCCTTTGGGGGTTAGGGGGCCAAAAAAAGGTCCTGTTTCAACAGAACCTTCTCGTAATAACTATATCTTCTAAGAAAACTACTTGATCTCAACATTATTGCTCAGCTCTTCATCCACCAGAATACGACCGCAGTTTTCGCAGATCATGATCTTTTTGTGCTGGCGGATTTCACTTTGCTTTTGCGGGGGGATCGCGTTGAAGCAACCACCACAGGCATCCCTTTCAACGGGTACTACGGCGAGACCGTTGCGGTAGCTGTGACGGATTTTCTCGTAGCTGGCCAGCAGGCGGGGTTCCACATGCACTTTGGCTTCAGCTGCCATTTTACCAAAATGTTTTTCTTCCTTCTCGTTGGCGGCGATGATCTTTTCCAGTTCACCTTTCTTGGTAGCCAGTACGCCTTCTTTGGCGGCGATATTCTTTTTGGCTTTTTCCAGCAGGACCGCTTTCTCAGAAATCTCTTCGTTGGCGTCCTTGATATGTTTTTCAGCCAGCTTCACTTCCAGCTGCTGCATTTCGATTTCTTTGTTGATCGCTTCAAACTCCCGGTTGTTCTTTACATTCTCACTCTGCTTTTCGTATTTTGACACCAGGGCTTCAGATTCCTTGATGGCTTCACGACGTTGCTCAATGAATTCAGACACCCCATTGATCTCTTCCTCGATACGGGTTTGACGGGCATGCAGACCGGTGATCTCATCTTCCAGGTCAGCTACTTCCATCGGCAACTCCCCTTTCAGGATCTTGATCTCATCCATTTTACTCTCGATCTTCTGGAGCGTAATCAGGGCGGTCAGTTTTTCTTCTACGGAAAATTCTTTAACGTGTGCCATTTTCAGGTTTAGTGTTTGAAAGTTTGACGTTTGAGGGTGGATCGACCCGGTTTTTGCTTCAACTAAAATAGCGTACAGGGTTGGTTTCCACCTCAGTTTTAAGGACGGCAAAGGTAGGGAATTTTTTGGCTAAAACCTCTTCCAGCAGCCCGATCGTGAATTGCTCGCTTTCATAATGCCCCGGGTCTGCCACCAGGAGCCTGTCATTGGCATCAAAGAATTCATGATATTTCATATCAGCTGTAAGATACGCGTCAACTCCTTTTGCTAACGCATTGGATATCAAGAAACTACCAGCACCACCGCAGACCGCTATCCTTTTTATGGCTTGACCGGTAAAGGGGGTATGCCTGATCACCGGGGTACCAAAAACAGATTTGACTTTTCTCAGGAACTCCGGCCCGGATAACGGTTCTGGCAATTCGCCGATTAACCCGGACCCGATCGCAGGATGTGGATTAGCCAGGGCCACCACATCAAAAGCCACTTCCTCATAAGGGTGGGCGGAGCGGAGTGCCCGGATCATGCCCCCCTGCAAATGGGATGGAAACACGATTTCGAGTCTGATTTCCGGCTCGATGTGACGCTCATTCAACTGTCCTACAAAGGGATTAGCGCCTTCGCCGGCCCTGAAAGTGCCGGTTCCTTCTGTATTGAAACTACATTCACTGTAGTTACCGATCTGGCCACCGCCAGCTTTAAACAGGGCGGTTCTGACTTTCTCTGCATGGTCAACCGGAACAAAAGTGAATAGCTTCTTCAGCGTCTGGTCTTTCTCAGCCAGGATACTTTGATTCAACAGTCCAAGCTGATCCGCTATCCGTCCATTAACACCGGAAAGCACATTATCAAGGTTGGTATGAATGGCATAAATGGCAATATCCTGCTTGATGGCACAGATGATGGTCTGCTCCACATAATTTTTCCCATTAATCTTTTTCAATCCCCCGAAAATAATGGGATGATGGGCCACCACCAGGTTACAGCCTTTGGCTTTGGCTTCCCGGATCACCGCTTCCGTGGCATCCAGGGAACAGATGATCCCGGTACAGTTCCAATCCGGGCTGCCGGTGATCAGTCCGGCGTTATCATACGACTCCTGGAGCGAGGGAGGTGCCCAGGCTTCCAGGAAGGAAATGATTTCGGCTATTTTCATTCCGGAAAGTTACCACAAAGCGCCAAACCGGAAAAGGTTGAAAAAGCTTATTCGGGAAATTCAAAAACTTTAGTACCTTTTACATCCCTTCTGCCCTTTGGAATTTTTAATGCATCGCTTTATTAATTGTAAATTACTTGCCATGCTCAGAAGAACTACCGGCCGACTACTGCTCCTCCTGCTGGTGATTACCGGATCTGCCGGCACCATTGTCAATAATTCCATATCAAAAGCTGACCGCAAATACGCGCTCAACCTGATGAAGGAGTCGCAAAAAGACCTGGTGAAAGCCTCTAAAGGTCTTTCAGAAGCACAACTGGAATATAAGGCCGCCCCTGATCGTTGGTCAGTGAAAGAGTGTGTATATCATATTGCCGCATCAGAAAAAATGCTCTGGGGCATGTTTGAAAACGCTATGAAAGCAGCCCCCAACCCGGAAAAAAGAACCGAGATCAAGGTAAAAGACGAAGAACTGGTGATGATGGTGAAAGACCGTTCCAAAAAGAACCAGGCGCCGGAACCCATACAACCCAAAAACACCGGCTATAAAAATTTAGAAGGTGCCCTGGCTGACTTCAAAGACACGCGCACGGCACATATCCGGTATATGCGCACTTCCACGGAAGACATGCGCAACCGGGTGGTACAATTGGGTGCCAACTGGATGGATTGTTACCAGCTTTATCTGCTGATTGGCGCACACAGCCAGCGGCATACGATGCAGCTGAATGAGGTGAAGGCAGCGGCGGGATTCCCCAAGGAATGAGTAATGAGTAATCAGTAATGAGTAGCTGAACGGATAGTCCAAAAAGTAACGCGCCCTCCGATTTTCGGAGGGCGCGTTTATTATCAGTGTCTTCCACCCTTACTCATTACTCATTACTCATTACTCATTACTGATTACTCATTGCTCCCTGCTTATTATCTGTTCAATTGATATAAGTTTCCCCGACGTCGTCATCCCTTCCACCACAACGCGGAACCGTTTGGTCCGGTCGCTGTTGTAGAAACTGATCGGAATCACCGGATCAATATTGTTGACGAAAATATTCGGGCGCCAATCGATGGTGATGCGGGTATCGGGTTTCTTCAGCAGGGCGGGATCGGTTTTATAATTGGGGGCAAAGAAATCCTTGATCAGGGTAAATCCATTATAGCGGATGATATCGCCGCGGGAGGAATTGACAATATCAGATCCTTTGCGGGTATAGATGGCCATGGCACCTCCGGCCCCTCCACCGACTGCCCCGACAAACTGGCAGTAAACTTTTACCATCGCAATCTCCGAAGCTGGTAAAGTGGCAATTACACTGGCATCGGAATCAATATCATTGAGGTATAGGGTCATGGGGATAGGAC
>CAUJFR010000239.1 GCA_963169885.1 Bacteroidota bacterium | reverse complement strand
ACTTTTTTCCGGGCCAAGAATGTAAGTAATATTCAGGGTACCGGTCTGGGGCTTCCGATTGTCAAGCGTTATGTAAATCTGTTGGGTGGCGATATACACCTGAACAGTGAATTGGAAAAAGGTACCGAAGTGGTGATCAGTTTGCCAGAATACAAAGAACCCGATTGATTATTGCGGATGACAGATCACCGCATCGCCGGGTGCACCGGGTAATTCCGGACTGATAAAAGGGATACCGAGGTTCATTCCCCGCAGGATCAGAACGATTCCCATCAGGGTAACAAATACTGGTACAGCTTTTCGAATCAGTTGCCGGGCTTCCGGTTTAATCATACTACCGGCCATTCCTACCATCATCATGGCAGGCAGGGTGCCAGCACCAAATGCAGCCATAAAGCTTACACTTTCAACTATTTCACTAAAAGACAGGGTGGCCGCAATAGCTACATAGACCAGTCCGCAGGGCAATAGCCCATTGGCCAGTCCCAGCCAGAAAAAACCCAACGGGCCTTTATTTTTTTGGAGTATGCGTCCAATCAGGCGTTGGATACTATTATAAAAGCGATTGAAAAAGGCAAAGTGTATAGTGTTTTTCTGTACAAAATAAATTACGGCCAGGGCGAGAACGAGGATGCCTAACCCGATGGAGAACCAGCGTTGATATCCGCTGATATAAATCCGGCGGCCAGCGAGCCCGAACAATAATCCGATGAGGCTATAGGTAATGATTCGTCCAAACTGGTAGACCAGCAGGGAGAAAAACTGTTTTGCCCTGGACAGGTGTCCGGTAGGAAGGGCCAGGCTAAGTGGACCGCACATGCCCACACAGTGCAGGCTGCCGGCCGCACCAAGTGTTAAACCTGATATCATGGCCGCCCATAGCATGATTAAAGTACCGATAAGTTTTGCTCGGAATAATAGGACTTTTCGCCATTGCTCCATTTAATTTTCACCGTATAAGAACCGGGAAGGATAGTACCGGCCGGAATGGTTTGTACCCCATTGCTATCTGATTGCAGCGAAACCCGTTTGTCTTTTTTAGAATCGTAGGCACAGTAAAAATAAAGTTCGCCGGTCAGTGATTTATTTTTCATTTCCTCCGGAAACTGCAGCAGGAGGGCCCCTTCTTTTTTTTCAATATTTACGGCTGCAGAGAGCGCATTGGCCGACTTGTGCTCATCTATAACATGCTGGTAGCGTAATTCTTGTTTATAATAATCGGATTCCACCAACTCATAATCCGTATTCATGGAACGATAGACCAGGTAGCCCATGCCGGCCCCGAATACAAGAAAAACGAGTACTAAGCGATTGCCCCAGTTCATATTAATTGGTTTTTGTCAGGTAACTTTTAGTGAAGACTAAAAGGTCCCATGAAATTAGTCTTTATTGTCGTGATTTTCTTATCCCCTTCATATAAACCAACCCGCAGACTGAGTTTGCGCTTACTGATATAGTTTCTGGGAAGTACAATAAAGAATGAGCCCTTTCCCTGGTCTTCCTTTTTTACCAGAATATTTTCACCGGCAGCTTCAATAATACGTCCGGGTGCATCTTCCAGTTTCAGGGTCAGGTTGATGTCCTTCATTGTTTTGTTCGTCAGTTTGATCGTATACAGGTTGGAGATACTATCGGCCCCTCTTTCCTGGAATAGCATACCTCCGGCTCTTACAATGGTGCCACCTACATCTTTGCGGGTCAGTAAAAGAACAGTTAAGAGGGCGGTCAATACGATCAGTAAAACGATATAAAGTTTCATGCGGGTGGTGTAACGCAGTTTAGCACCTTCCGCAATACCTGTTTCTGAAGCATATCTAACGAGTCCGCGGGGTCTTCCCACGGCATCCATCATTTTATCACAGGCATCGATACAGGCGGTACAACCGACACATTCCATCTGGGTGCCGTTGCGGATATCAATACCGGTAGGACAAACTTTCACACACTGGTGACAGTCGATACAATCTCCCAATGCAAGTTCTGCAGGTTGGTCCTTTTTATATTTTCCCCGGGGTTCTCCACGTTTGTAATCATAGGCGACAATCATGGAATTGCGATCCAGTAATACGCTTTGTAATCTGCCGTAAGGACATACCACCGTGCAGGCCTGTTCGCGGAAATGGGCATATACACCATAAAAAATCGCCGAGAACAGAAGGATGGCCATAAAGCCCACAAAGTGCTGGCTTACCGGTTCAGTGATTATTTTTTTCAGTTCATCGATCCCGATAATATAGGCCAGGAAAAAATTGGCAATGATGAAGGAGAGTAAAAAGAACACCAGGTGCTTGGTCAGTTTTTTTCTGATTTTCTCTCCGGTCCAGCCCGAATTCCGCAGCATTTTTTGTTTAGGTCCGTCTCCTTCGATCAGGAATTCCACTTTACGGAACAACATTTCCATAAATACCGTCTGTGGACAAACCCAACCGCAGAACAACCGGCCGAATGCGGCGGTAAATAGCACAATGAAAATGATAAAGGTGACCATCGTCAGTCCGAAGATGAAGAAGTCCTGTGGCCAGAATACTTTACCAAAAATGATAAATTTTGCTTCGGGTACATTGAACAGAAAAAAAGGCCTGCCATTTACTTTAATAAATGGCATGGCAAAAAAGAGTATAAAGAAGCCTAAGCTGACAATGGTCCTGATATTGTAAAAACGGCCTTTCGGTTTATGGGCAAATACCCAGTTGCGTTTGCCTTTGGCATCCACCGTGGCTATGCGGTCACGAAACGATTCATTTTTCGGTTCTTCTGTCTTAAGATCATTAGTCATTGCTTACACTCCTTTTATTACGCTCATTATTTTCAGTTCATGGCAACTTTCTTCGTTTGCGCAGCTGAATCTGCAGCCGGAGCTGTTGGTACAGTTTCTTCTTTCATTAATGTGCCTTGCGGGGCTTTGGGATTAGGAGGATTGGTTCCGTGTAAAGTTTTAATATAGCTTGATACCTGGGCAATTTGTTTGTTGCTCATTTGAGTCTGCCATGCAGGCATGGCGTTTATGCCATATCTTACAACTTTAAACATTGACTTAATGTCATTTCCATGTAACCAGTAATCATCAGTCAGGTTTGGACCAACAATGCCGGCGCCGGATTCCAGATGGCAGGCGGCGCAAGACTTGACAAATAATGCTTTTCCCGCTGCCAGATCCTCAGCACCAGTCAATAATTTGACATTAGTTTCATCAACCGCATCTCCTTGCTTTTTTATGAATTCTTTTAATTGAGACTCGGCCCGGACAACAGATTGTTCATACTCCTGAATGCTGGAAGGAGCAGTATGGGAAACATGGAAACGATATAGATATACGCCGGCAAATAAGATACAGCCATAAAAGCCATATAGCCACCAGCCGGGTAACCGGTTATTCAGTTCGCGGATACCGTCATAATCGTGGCCCAGATCAAGGGAAGATTCTTCTGTAACGGGACGAAGGGCATTGAATCTATCCCACCAGGTCAGTTTGTTTGCTTTTTCTTCCGCGGTTTCTGTTTCTGATGTGATCTTATCTTTCTCTGCTTTCAGGAGGAACTTAATATTGATCAGGAGAGCCAGAATGATAAACAGTTCTAGAAACATTACCGTTGCAAGTATATAAAAGGTAGAGGAGGGCATGCCCGCGATGGTCTTTGCACCAGTTGTGACCGCTTTTGCAGTGTCGCCGGTTGCATCCTGCGCAAAAAGAGCAGGAGCGGCCAGTAACAGCAATCCGGTGATGACAGAAGCTAAAGTAGCCGGGTTAGCCGCTTTTTTCTTCTTTTTCAATTTTACATCTGCCGCTCCGATGAGGATATTGGCCAGAATGCCAATGATCACCAGCAGTAGCACCATCAGGATGATAAAGGTCAGGGTCAGCGGGTTATTGAATATGGATGGTGCCGGTGGTCCGGCGGCCCAAACCGGCTGTACCGAGGTAATGGAGAGGGCTGTCAGTAAGCCCAGTGTATATTTTGTTGTTTTTCGCATATAAAACAGCATTACAGGTTAGTTGATTAATTATTATCAAGTGGAATCCGGCTGATCTCATCATAGCTTTTCTTCTTGGTTTTAAATACCCAGGTCAGCATGAGGGTAAAAAACAGGAAGAATAACAGCAGGGAAGAGAGACCGAAAATGTCCACACCGCTTACTTTTTCTAGATAGTTGATGAATTTCATTTCTGAATTATTTAATATTTTCAGCGATTGGTTTTTTCTCCAGTTTGATATCACGTCCCATTCGTTGCAGATAAGCGATCAATGCAACAATCTCAGCATTTGGCGCCGTTTCAATCTTGTCTTTTTTCAGATTAGCTGCAATGGAATCGGCCTGGTGCATCAGGTCACGATTAGCTACCTGGTCATATCCTTCTGGATAAGGCACACCCAGTGTCTGCATGGCCCTGATCTTGGCCGGTGTGGAGCTTGTATCCAGCGCATCATCCAGCAACCATACATATTGTGGCATCAGTGATCCAGGAGACATTGAACGGGGATCGTACATGTGATTATAGTGCCAGCTGTCAGGATATTTACCGCCGATACGGGCCAGATCCGGACCAGTACGCTTGCTGCCCCATTGGAACGGGTGGTCATAGACAAACTCACCGGCTTTGGAGTATTCCCCATAACGGGCTACTTCATCTCTGAACGGACGGATCATTTGCGAGTGACAGGTATAACAACCTTCCCGGATATAGATATCACGTCCCTGTAACTCCAGCGGCGTATAAGGTTTAACGCTGGCAATAGTTGGTACATTGGATTTTACCAGGAAAGTGGGTATCATTTGTACAAGACCTCCAATTGATACTACAATCAGGCTCAATACCAGCATGGTAACAGGCTTGCGTTCCAGGATACGGTGCCAGTATTCCTTATGTGGTTTTTCTTTAACAAGGGCAGGGGCTTCCGCAGCTTCTTCAGCTATAAACCGGCCTTTTGCCATCGTTTTATAAATATTATAGACAAGCATATGGACACCAATAAGGTATAAAAGACCTCCTACACTACGGGCTACATACATGGGTATCAGGTTGGTCACCGTTTCAAGAAACTGAAACTTAAGCTGACCTTCCGGGGTAAACTGTTTCCACATAGATGCCTGTTCAAAACCGGCCCAGTACATGGGTACTGCATATAAAATTATACCGATGGTTCCCAGCCAGAAGTGGTTGGTGGCCAGTTTTTTGGAGTAGAGTTCTGTATTCCACATTTTCGGAACCAGATAATAGATCATGGCAAAGGCCATAAAACCATTCCATCCAAGACCGCCAATATGCACGTGGGCAATAGTCCAGTCGGTGAAGTGCGAGATCGCATTGATATTTTTCAGACTCAGCAGCGGGCCTTCCAGGGTACTCATACCATAACAGGTAATGGCCACTACCATAAATTTCAATACTGGTTCTTCCCTTACCTTATCCCAGGCACCACGTAGGGTGAACAAACCATTCAGCATACCTCCCCAGCTCGGCGCAATAAGCATGATGGAGAATACCGTACCCAGGGATTGAGCCCAGTCTGGTAGTGAGGTATATAACAGGTGGTGAGGACCGGCCCAGATATAAATAAAAATCAGCGCCCAGAAGTGAATGATGGAAAGACGATAAGAATAAACGGGTCGATTAGCCGCTTTGGGCAGAAAATAATACATCAGACCCAGAATAGGAGTAGTCAGGAAGAAAGCCACCGCATTATGTCCATACCACCATTGTACCAAGGCATCCTGCACACCGGCATACCAACTGTAGCTTTTGGTAAGAGAAACCGGAATAGCAATGGAGTTTACAATATGCAGCATGGCTACGGTAACCCAGGTAGCTATATAAAACCAGATGGCCACATAAAGATGACGTTCCCTTCTTTTCAGGATCGTACCAAACATGTTGATACCGAAAATCACCCATACAAGTGTAATCGCAATGTCGATCGGCCATTCGAGCTCTGCATATTCCTTACTGGTAGTAATACCCATCAATAAAGTAATAGCTGCAGCTGCAATAATGGCCTGCCAGCCCCAGAAATGGATCCAGGATAATTTATCACTGAACATCCGGGCTTTACAAAGCCGCTGAAGGGAATAGTAGACCCCTGTAAAAATGGAGTTTCCGACAAATGCAAAAATGATGGCATTGGTGTGCAAAGGACGGAGACGGCCAAATGTGGTGGGAGCAATATTCAGACTGATCGCCGGATAGTAAATCTGGATAGCAGCCCATAATCCCGCCAGCATGCCTACGATACCAAACACGATCGTGGCAATTCCGAATGCCTTCACAATCTTGTTGTCATAATAGAATTTTTCTACTTGCATAAAACTGGGTTGTTGTTTGTTGATTTATACGGTTTTGGTGGATGCAGGTTTGTCCTCAAACAGAATGCGGGAGGAGGGAGAGAAATCATCTTCAAACTGGCCGGACTTTACGCCCCATAGAAAAGCAACCAGAAAGATGGCTGCAACAGAAATACTGGCAATCATTAAGATGATAATTACACTCATGTTTAGTTCAATTAGGGGTAAAAATATTTTGTCACGACAGTGTAATGGTTAACCACTATCAACAGGCAGACTGATTTTAATCAGTCAAACCCATTGATTCAGGAGTTTGTGTCGTATTTACAGTTTCAATCGTTTGGCAATCAAGCTACTACTGCCAAAAGTCAGTAACAGGATACTCAGGGAACTGCTGGGCATTAATATAGCCGCAATCAACGGCGATAATGTGCCTTGTACCGCAAAGAAGAGTCCGATTACATTATAGACTATCGACAGGACAAAACTGGCCACCACAATATTCCGGTTGGCCCGGCAGAGCCGGATAAACCGGGTAAGCCCGGACAGTTTCTTCGCTTCGATAATGGCATCACTGGAAGGGGTGAAATTGTTGGTTTGTTCAGCTACGGCTATTCCTATATCACTCTGTTTCAAGGCTCCGGCGTCATTGAGGCCATCCCCGATCATCATTACTTTCTCCCCTTTTTCCTGCAAAAACCGGATATAATTCAACTTGTCCTCTGGTTTCTGGTGAAAAAGCAGGGTGGCATTGGAGCCCATCAGCTTTTGCAGGTTTTCCTGTTCAGCCATATTATCACCGGATAAAACAGATAGCTTATACTCTTTTTTCAGCTCCCGGATCAGTTCAGGAATCGCTTCCCGGTAATGGTTACTGAACCGGAATTGACCAAATACTTCATCGCCAAACCGTACAAATACACTGGTTCCGGAAGTATGTCCGGTATTGCCTGTTGTAAATACATAAGATCCAAGTTTAAGGGAATCTTCTCCAAACTGCCCCTCAATTCCCTGACCCGGTATTTCTTTAAAATGATCAATATCAAATCCCTGCTTTCTGCCGATATGCCGGGCCAGCGCCTTACTCAATGGATGATTGGAATGATCGGCCAGTGCGGCTACCTGTTGTAATTGAAATTCATTTAACTCTTTTCCATCATAAACAATATCCTGTTCCTGTGAGGAGGTAAGGGTACCGGTCTTATCAAATACAATATGCGTAGCTTTTCCCAGGTCTTCAATGGTCTGGGCATTGCGCAGGTATAAATGATTACGTCCAAGGATCCGCAATATGTTTCCATTGGTAAATGTATTGGAGAGAAACAGGGCGCAGGGACAGGCAATGATAAAAATGGAAGTCATGGCCGGCCATACCCTGGACGGATCGTTGAACTGCCAGTAAATAACCGTAGCAGCGGCAATCGCCAGCACGATATAGGTAAAATACCGGCTGAGCAGGTGTACAAATGATTTGGTATTGATCTCCTCCTGCTCTTTGAATTCATCCCGGTTCCAGAGTTTGGTCAGGTAACTCTGCGTCACTTCTTTCACCACCAGGATCTCGATGTTTCCTTCGGTCTGTTTACCTCCGGCATATACGATTTCCCCTATCTCTTTTTGTACAGGCAGCGATTCGCCGGTTACAAAACTATAATCAATAAAAGCCTTACCCCTTGTCAGCAAGCCATCAGCGGGAATCAGCTCTTCATTATGGATCAGCAGGGTGTCACCGGGTTTGATATCCGGTAAGGCAGTTGGCGTCTCTTTCCCCTCTTTTAATACAGAGATTGCGATCGGGAAATAAGAAGTATAATCTCGTTCAAAGGATAACTGGCGGTAGGTTTTGTCCTGCAGGATCCGGCCGGCCAACATAAAGAAAACGATGCCCGTCATGGAATCAAAATAACCACCACCGGTCCCGCTGATGACCTCATAGGCGCTCCGGATAAAGGTGATGATTACCGCCAGGGCAATGGGGGCATCTATATTGAGAAACTTATGCTTCAGGCTTTTCCAGGAAGAAATATAAAAGGGTAAGGCCGAATACAATAATACAGGGATCGCCAGTCCGAAATTGGCCCAGCGGAAAATGGTGAGCAATCCTTTTTCGCTGGCATCAATACCCAGGTACTCCGGGAAGCTCATCAGCATAATATTACCAAAGGCAAAGCCGGCCACCCCGATCTGGTAAACCATACTTCTGTCGATAGCCGGCCTTTTTTCTTTGAGGTCATTCAGGCTGATATAAGGTTCATAACCGATATTGGTCAGGGTTTCTGCCACGCTCCGCAGACTGGTTTTATCCTTGAGGAAGACGATATCGGCTTCTTTTCGTGTAAAATTGACTTTACTGGACACAACCCCCGGGTTTAGCCGGTGCAGGTTTTCGAGCAGGTAAAGACAGGAACTGCAGTGCATCTGGGGCAGGTAAAAAGTGATATGGACCTGCTTTTCATCTTCAAAACTGATCAGTTGTAATTGTATTTTCTCATCATCCAGAAAGGCGAACTTGTCATGCCGTACCCGCACCCGCTGATTGATTCCCGGATTGTCGTTAAGGTTGTAATACTCACAGAGTTCGCTCTGGTTAAGGATCTGGTAAACCATTTTGCAACCATCACAACAAAACACTTTTTCAGCCATCCTGATCTTTGTATTCAGGCAGGTTTCCCCACAGTGGTAGCAATGAATTTCCTGTTCAGTTATAACGGAGGAGGACATAATAGGTGAAAAAATGTTGAAGTTGCTAAAATAGCCGCAGAACCCGGAGCAGGGCCTGAGAAAGTTCACCCGGCAAACTGATTTTTATCAAAACGTTGGTTTTGCCTATTTTGCACCAGTTTTAGCAACAAAAAAACCAACCGCACTATGCCGCAAAGAACGATTCTGATTATCGATGACAATGAAGATATCCGGGAGAATACTGCTGAAATCCTCTCCCTTGGGGGGTACAAGACCCTGACGGCCGAAAACGGGAAAAGAGGGGTGGAAGCTGCTTTACTGGAAAAGCCAGACCTGATTGTCTGTGATATTATGATGCCGGAACTGGATGGTTATGGGGTACTTCACCTGCTTCGGAAGAATCCGGAAACCGAAAATATTCCCCTGATCTTCCTGACAGCCAAAGCAGAACGCAGTGATCTCCGCAAGGGAATGGAGATGGGTGCTGATGATTATATCACGAAGCCCTTTGAAGAGATTGAGCTGATGAATGCCATCGAATCCCGGCTTAAGAAATATGAAGTACTCCAGAAAAATTACAATGCAAGCGGAAAAGGCCTGAGCGAACTGGCCAATGATCTCCGGGAATCCGGGATGCTCCAGTTCAACCCCGACAATTATAATTCTGAATTATATACCAAAAAGCAGGTGATATATGCCGAGGGCAAACGCCCCCGTTTCCTGTATTTTCTGGTAAAAGGAAAAGTAAAGGGCTTCAAAACACATGAAGACGGGAAAGAGTATATCACGGATCTGTACAGTGATGGTGATTTTATCGGATACCCGGCCCTTATTGAGGAAAAAAATTATGATGATTCGGCAGTGGCCCTCGAGGATACGGAGATTGTACAGGTGCCCCGCGAAGATTTCCAGCAAATGATTGACGGAAATATTTCAGTGGCATCCAAGTTTATCCGCATCATCACCCAGAATGTAAAGGAAAAAGAAGAGCGTCTGCTGAGCCTGGCCTATAGTTCACTTCGTAAAAGGGTAGCAAAGGCCCTGGTGGATATCCATGGAAAGTTCAATTCCGCGGGCGAAAACAAACCCATCGAGATTTCCAGGGAGGATATCGCTCACTATGTAGGAACGGCCACTGAATCGCTGATCCGTACCCTGAGTGATTTCAAATCGGAAAAACTGATTGAGATAAAGGATGGTAAAATCAGTATCAGCAATATAGAGAAACTGAAGAACCTGTTATATTAATTACAGGGATAAAAGCATTTATAAAAATGAGGCTGTCCGGATCAGGGCAGCCTCTCCTTTTCAGACACATCCTGTCAATTTACAGAGATGCTCTTCACTTTTTTGGGTTGATTGATTTCCAGTTTGGGAATCAATATTTTCAGTTCCCCGTTGTTGTATTCGGCCGCAATTTTCGCGGTATCGCAGTTTTCAGGAAGGGTAAAACTTCTGGACCAGCTGCTGTAGTTGTATTCCCTGCGGTTGAAACGTCCGTTCTTTTCTTCTTTCTCTTCTTTTTCTTTTTCAGCGCTGATGGTCAGCATTTCATCAAAGGCTTCCACCTTAAAATCTTTTTTCTCCATGCCGGGAGCAGCTACACAAAGCCTGAATTCCTTATCGGTTTCGGAAACATTCACAGCCGGTACATTCATGACCTTACCCATGTTGAAAAATTCATCAATCGGGGCGTTGAAGAATTTGTCCATCCAGCCACTGTCAAACAAAGTGGGCCAGGAAGACCTGGGCTTGTCAAGTGCTTTGCTTTCCATATTGATTTTTTAGGGTGAATAATATTGTTGACACCCCAATATCAAGTTCAGCGATCAGGAAAAACAATGATGAATATGAATTTGACCAATGACTTTAATCATTGGTTGCTGCTGGTTAAATGAGTATATTATATGTTTGTGTACGAAGGACGATTACATGTCTTTCCGTTTAAAACTCCGCAATGCCAGCCAAAGGGGCACAATACCCCAGAGAGCCATTATGCCGGCGGTAAAAAGCACCCCGCTGCCACTGCCAAAAAAGTCCTTGTACAAAGCGCCTGTATAGCCCATCAGTGCACTGATATCCATTTTCAGCATGATATAGATCCGGCCCAGATCAATGGGATTGAGGGCGGATAAGAGTAAAGTGAATTTTTCCATCGGGTAATCACTGAAAGCGAAGAGGGTCAGCAGTACCAGCCCGTCATAGATCAGGGCAAAATAAAACCATAACAAAAGTGCAAAGCCAATACCCCGGGCTTTATCCCTTGAACGTACAGCAGCCAGAAAAGCAATACTGGTGAATACGATCGTGAGGGACGTGCCGGTGAATAATAGTGCAAAACCGGTGGCATCGGGGGCATACAGCAATACCGGCAAACCCACCCCAATCCAGAAAGAAGATAAGAGGGACACACAAACACCGGCATATTCACTCAGCAGGATACGGGTACGGCTCAGGGGTTGTGACAACATTAGTTCAATAAATTCATAGGAATTATAATAGTGAATGGTGGTGAACACCAGGCTCACCAGGGGCAAAACGATCAATACAATATTGAGTAAACTGAGCATGGCCTTGCTGCCATTTTCTTCCATGCGGAACATACTTAAAGAGACCAGCAACAGAAACAGGGTATAAGCGATGATAATTTTATTCCGTAGAATATCATATAATACGTATCGGGATAACTTCAGCATAATATTCAGTTTATTGAGGGTTCTCTTTATTCTGTTCAACAGCAAACAACTGGTCGATCCAGGCACTGCTCGTTTCCTGACCACGCATCAGTTTGGCAATGGCCTTGCTTAATTTAATCTCCCCCGTTTCTTCCTGCAGCGATTCCAGGTCTATGATAAACTGCAGTTTTCCTTCCTGCAGGTACATGATATGGCTGGTCAGTTCTTCCAGGTCACTCAATACATGAGATGTAATCAGGATGAGTTTGTTTTTCTTTTTTTCCTGGATGATTTTTTCTTTCAGGATTTCGGAAGAGAGCGGGTCAAGACCGGCCGTGGGTTCATCCAGGATCAGGATGGGCGGATCAAAGAGGAAGGCCAGTGCCGCACTTACTTTTTGCCGGGTTCCGCCGCTGAGCGTACGCATAGGTTTTTCATAAATCTTTTCGATTTCAAAACCGGTGAGCAGGTCGGTATCCAAAGAATCAATACCCCTGATTTTTTTCATCATTTCAAACAGCTGCCCCACTTTCATATTATCCGGGTATCGGCCAATCTGGGGCATATACCCGATAAACTGACGATATTCAGGATCGCCAGTTACCAATTGATCTTTAACCCGGATAGTTCCTTTATCGGGCCGCACCATACCCAGGATGGATTTAATCAGGGTGGTCTTACCCGAACCGTTGGGTCCGATCAGGGCGATCACCTGTCCGGCTGTAAAACGAGCCGATATATTTTCCAATACCTGCAGCCGGCGGAATTTTTTGTATACAGCTTCAATGTGGATCATAAGGAAAGCATTTTCATCATTGGTTGATTGTCGTATAAATTTTCAGGGGTCAGGCTGGGAATGGCTTTTTCGGCTTTGTCCAGCAGACTGACCATAAAACTGCGGAACAGGATCAGGGTAGTGGGGTTCTGTTCCACGATCATGGAATACATACTCACCGGGTGATAAGGAATATCTCCAATACCGTCCTTATTCATATCATATCCTTCATACTTGTCCCAGTAATTTTTTTCAAATTTGTTAAGCACCAGGGTGCCATTGGTGCCTATGTCAAAACTGTTACCCGTAAAATTGTTGTGGTGGAAAAAATTATCATCACAACTGGCCTGCACTTTAAGGGCCCATCCGTTATTTTTAAACTGATTTTCCCGGATCTCGATCCGGCTGCTGCCTTCCATATGGATGCCCACGGTGTTTTTTACAAACTGGTTCTGCCGGATATAACTGTCGGTGATATCTTTCAACAGGATGCCATAAGAGGAAGCGCCCCAGTTTTCTTCAAAATGATTTTTCTCCATCCGTACTTTTTTGGAATACATCACGGCCACCCCG
>CAUJFR010000238.1 GCA_963169885.1 Bacteroidota bacterium | reverse complement strand
AATTTTTGGTGCTACCACGGTGATCCGGGCCTGTGGCGCATTACCCAACAGGGACTGCAACTTCTCCAATCCCACATTCCCGGCTCCTACCAGTAACAGCTCCAATGTATCCAGTTTTAAGAAAACCGGGTAAAGCGGATTTTTTGTGCCAGGCACCTGCTCCTTTATTTCTTTTTTATTCTTTCGCATGGATGAATCCTGTCTGTAATGCTGTTGGTAATTTTTAAACTTCCACGAACCGGGCAAAACTCGGGTCCGGAATGTAAACTTAAGCTGATTTAAATCATCCAGTCTACCATTTCTATGGGTTTTTGATTAATACTCCATTTCTTTAATCCATTGCCGGGCTTCACCTGCAGCATAGGAAATGATGATATCCGCTCCGGCACGGCTCAGGGCAGTCCAGACTTCCAGGTGCGCCGCCGCTCTGTTGACCAACCCTTTTTCGGCCAATGCTTCAATGGCGGCGTATTCACCACTCACATGATAGGCGGCTACCGGCTTCTCAGTACTCGCTTTTACCGAAGCAATAATATCTGTATACAACGCGGCCGGTTTGACCATCAGGATATCGGCCCCTTCCCGTTCATCCCGCGAGGCAGAGGCCAGGGCATCCGCCGGATTAAGGGGTGAATGCTGGTACGTCTTACGGTTTTGTAATCCTGCTGATTGAGGAGCAGAATGACAGGCATCCCGGAAGGGGCCGTAAAACTGGGAACTGAACTTGGCGGCATAGCTCATGATCGTCACTTCTTCAAACCCAAGCGCATCGAGCCGGGTACGGATCGCGCCAATCCGGCCATCCGTCATGTCACTGGGCGCTATGCAATCCACACCGGCCGCAGCCAGTTTTGAAGCATACTGTACTAACACATCCACCGTAGGACTATTGAGTAAACGGGTATGCTCCTCATCCAGCACACCGCAGTGCCCGTGTGTAGTATAACTGCAAAGACAAAGATCAGCTGCAATCCAGATCCGTTCGCTAAAAGTTTGCTTCAGTGTACGAACGAGGTTCGTAGCAAATGAAAAATCTTTCAGTTGCTCCTGCTTGCCGGCCGGAACAGGAAATAATAAAAATTTGGCAATACCATTGGCTAATTGCTTTTCGACTACCCCGGTAATGGAATGTATGGTCTCTACCAGCACAGGGCCTAATCCCGGTACCGGTCGTGGTGCAGCCAGCCCCTCTTCCACAAACAGTGGCAGGATAAAACTTTTGTGATTCAGTTTTACTGAGGCGGTTAGTTCCCTGACCAGGGAGCTTGTCCTCAGGCGGCGTTGGGTGAGAGGGTATTCAATTTTCTCCATTGTTCAAATGCTTTTATCGTTGGAAAAATCACCGGATCTATACCGGCCTGTTTCAACTGAGTGGCTGTTTCTCCCCCTGCACAGATATGTGTAATGGCAGGTTGTGCGAGGTGACCATACGCATCATACTGGGCAAAACTACTCCAGCAAATGGCTTTGGCGCCGGCGATTTCTTCAAAGAGTGACGGATTAAAAACGGGGATCAGTTTATAGGTGCAGGCGGCGGAATACCCTTTCTTTTGCCAACGCTGAGCCGCGGCTTCATGGGTAAGTATCAGGATATCGTTGGCTTCAATTTTTAATAGTGGCATAGAGAGTGAAGGCAAGAGGTATTCAAACCCCAGGGCATCAGCACCAGCAGTTACCCAGTATCCTTGCCTGGCCAATTCATACCAGGTTTTGGTGCCTGACACCAGGATAGTTTTATTCTGCAAAGCATTCTTATTGATCACCCCGGCCATTAATTTATAATTCGCGATAAACACCACCGGCAAATTTATTTCCGGCAGCGCCGCCCGCCATTCATAATTAAAAAAATCACGCATCCGGTCGGTGGTGGAAAATATATGAGCAGGAGCAATGGGCAAAGCCGGCCATGGTTGCCAGTCCGTGAAAGCAATACTCTGGTCGTCTTTACCCGCCGCAAAAAGACAGGCTCCTTGCTTCGTTTTGATAGTGGTAACTCCAAACTGCTGTAAACAACCCGTACCATATTGCACCGCCGTCCGCTTTTCCGCAATGGCGTCCTGCAGCAGCATGGGATTATTAATCGCTTTCAGTATATCGGCCGCCCGGTGATTGGATGGATGTGCTTCCGCCACAATCGCTCCCTGGCAAGGCGCCGGTACACATTCAATCAGGGGCAACAGCATCAATTTCTTATTGGCCAGCAGCTGTTGTATCATGGCCGAATCAGCCGGACTACGTAACAAGCGATTAAGTCCCGCCGTAGCCAATATAGTCGCATCATAGTCTCCGCTATTCAGCTTACGTAAGCGGGATTCGACATTGCCGCGGATCGGGCGCGTTTCAATATGAATGGTTTCCTTTAATTGCGGCAATGCTTTTTTCAGAAATACCGTGGCCATTTCTTCGCGGCGGGGCGAACAGGTACCAATAATAATGGTTTCACCACGGCTGATTTTATCCAGTATGCCCGGGTTGAAGATGGCGAGGTCGCGCGTATCATCCCGGTCCACTACGGCAAAGAGATGATCCCCGAAAAAATGTGCACTACTCATATCTTTCAATGAGTGCACGGCTATATCAGCTTCATGGGTTGACAAGGCCTCGAAAATATCCCGCGTAAAAAAATCCTGCCCTTCTACAGTATGCAGGGGGATACCAGACAACTGATCACCGCGGCTGCTGCGGGCAATCAGTTCCACTTTTACTTCCGGAAATACCTGCTCAATCCTGGCCTTCACAATCTCCAGCTGCAAGAGCGAAAGACGGGAATTCCTGCCGATCAGTCTGATAGTCTCCATGCAATAGTTTTTTGAGGCTCAAGGCCAGGTGATGGATATGTTTGGGTAAATGACGGGCGGTACAGATCACCCGGAGGCATTCTTCTCCAACCGGCACCGTGGGAGAATTGATCGGCTGCAGGTAGATACCCTGTTTCTCCAGTAACTGACGGGCCAGTTCCCGGCAACGGTCCGCCCCGGCAACCGGTATTATGGTTATATGTGAAGGATTCAGTTTAAAGTCGACCCCATTTTCGTATAATGATTGACGTAGGTATGCTACATTGGAAAAAAATTGTCTTCGCCGCTGCTCCTCCCGTTGAATCAGCTGAATACTCGTGTTGGCTGCGGCACAGATCGCAGGCGGCAATGAAGTAGTGAAAATAAAACCGCGTCCGAAACTGCGGATAAAATCAATCAGCACCGACGAGGCGGCAATATAACCGCCAAAAACCCCGATAGCTTTGGAAAGGGTTCCGTTCACGATATCGATGGAAGACTGTACATTTTCCTGTTCGAGTATACCGGCACCTGTTTTGCCATATAATCCCACGGCATGTACTTCATCCACATAGGTCAGTGCATTATACTTCCGGGCAAGTGCAATAATCGCATTTACCGGTGCAATTGTCCCGCTCATGGAGTACACCGATTCAAAAACGATCAGTTTGGGTTGTTCTGCGGGCACTTGTTTCAACAGCTCTTCAAGTTGCTCCATATCATTGTGCGCAAAAATCTTTTTCTCATTACGGCAACCCCGGATCCCTTCAATGATGGAAGCATGGTTGCGTTCATCGGAAAAGAAGACAAGACCGGGTAACTGTCTGCCCAGTGTCTGCAGCGTGGTGACATTGGCCTGGTAGGCCCCGTTAAAAAGCAAGGCGCCTTCTTTCCGATGCCAGTCCGCCAGTGTGCGCTCCAGTTCTTTATGGTAATTGGTAGTACCGGAAATATTACGCGTACCTCCGCTGCCCGTACCGCTGCGATGGGCTGCAAATCCGAGTTTGGAAATCAGGCTTTCTTCACTGCTCAGTCCGAGATAATCATTGCTGCACCAGTTAATGGCATATTGACTGTTCCCCTGTTCATCCTGGTAGGTAAACCGGGGAAAATGTTGCGCACTTTTATTCACCTCCAGAAAATAGCGATAGGTGCCTTCGTCTTTTAAACGGTTTAACTGATCGGTAAATAATTGCTGGTACTCCATACGCCTTATATAAACCCGGTATAAACGGGACGAAAAACGAAAGTAATTAATTTCCTACTAATTTAGTAGGGTTTTCGCATTTTATTCTGTAATACGTACGTCTGTTATTGCTATAATTATTTTTTGACAAACGGGTGCGACCCTGTAATTTTGTTAGTCTACTTATAAGGTAGAGTATTTTTCATCCCCCGTTCGTTCCAACCGGCGGGTAAACAATAACCAACCGATATGCAGAGCTTCCGCACTGAGTTAGAGAATCCATTGGTAGAAAAAGACATCCTCGATCTTGACAAAAAAATCAGGCTATTCCGGGAAGGGAAAATGGATGAAGAAAAATTCCGCAGTCTCCGCCTCGCCCGCGGGGTATATGGCCAGCGGCAGCCGGGCGTACAAATGGTGCGTATTAAATTACCCTATGGAAAAATGACCCTGGCCCAATGGAAAAGAATCGCTGCAGTGTCTGATGAATACTCCACTGGTAATCTGCACCTCACCACCCGCCAGGATATTCAGATCCATTTTGTGAGCCTGGACCGTACCCCACAATTATGGGCTGAACTTGATAAAGACGACATCACCATCCGGGAAGCCTGTGGCAATACCGTCAGGAATATCACGGCCTCCGATACAGCGGGTATTGATCCGGAAGAACCCTTTGATGTTACACCTTATGCGCATGCCATGTTTGAATACTTCCTGCGTAAACCCCTTTGCCAGGAAATGGGCCGCAAATTCAAGATCGCATTTAGTAATACCGAAAAAGATACGGCCTTAACATTCATGCATGATCTCGGGGCCATTGCCCGGGTGAGGACAGTGGATGGTAAAGAACAAAGAGGTTTTAAAATACTGATTGGTGGCGGACTGGGTGCGCAACCACACCTGGCCATCTGCACCCATGAATTCCTGGAAGAAGACTTACTGATCCCCTATCTCGAAGCGGTACTTCGCGTATTCGACCGGTATGGTGAACGCAACAGCCGGCACAAGGCACGGATCAAATTTCTGATTCAGAAAATCGGCATTGAAACGTTTATTCAACTGGTGGAGGAAGAGCGACTGGCGCTGACGCATCAGCGGGTGGCGATAAGGAGTCGGGAGACGGGAGACGGGAGACGGAAGACGGGAGACGGGAGACGGGAGTCGGGAGACGACCATATCGATCCACTGAAATATGAGTTGTGGAAGAATACTAATTTGTTTAAACAAAAGCAGGAAGGATATTATGCCGTGTATGTCCGGGTGCCGAATGGGAATATTTCTTCGGATATCAGCCGCCGGTTGATTGGTCAGCTGGAAGGAGTGATCGCGGATGATGTGCGGGTGACGATCAACCAGGGATTACAGTTTCGTTTTGTCAAACCGGAACACCTGCCCTATGTATACCAGGTACTGGAATCGGAAGGGCTCGCTACACCCGGATTCGGTAGTGTGGCAGATATTACCAGTTGCCCGGGTACGGACACCTGTAACCTTGGGATCAGTAACAGTACCGGTACAGCGTTGGCCTTAAGTGAAGTGATTGAAGAAGCCTTTCCTGAATTTTTATTCAATAAAGATATTACCGTCCGTATCAGTGGCTGTATGAACAGTTGTGGTCAGCACGGGATGGCATCTGTAGGATTTCATGGAAGTTCTTTAAAAGCCAAAGGACAGGTAGTGCCGGCTTTACAGGTACTCATCGGCGGAGCAGTATTGGGCAGTGGGGACGCCAGGATTTCTGATAAAGTAATTAAGGTTCCCAGTAAAAGAGCCCCGGCTGTTTTAATCAGCATCTTCAATGATTATAAAAAACTGGCCGCTGAAAATGAAAGTTTCACAGATTATAGTTTACGTAAGGGGGAGAAATATTATTACGAATTATTAAAACCGCTGGCCAGCCTGGATACTATTTCTGATGATGAGTTTATTGACTGGGGGCAGGAAGCAAAATTCGCCACTGCTATCGGCGTGGGTGAATGTGCCGGTGTAATGATTGACCTGGTATCCACCCTGATTCTGGAAGCGGAAGAAAAAATAGTAGGCGCTGAAGATTGCCTCCGTAATAACCAATGGGCAGACAGTATTTACAATGCCTATGCGGCCCAGGTGCATTCCGCCAAAGCGCTTTTATTGCAACAGGGCGTTCATTGCAATACACAGATTGGAATTCTCAATGATTTCGACACACATTTCACGGCAAAAGGGTTGTACAAAGAAAACGGTTCGTTCAAACAGGAAGTGATGCGAATGAATGAAACCACTCCATCTGCCGCATTTGCCGCCGAATTTATACAGCAGGCCCTTGATTTTATCCAATTTGCTAAAAGCTGGAGAGAAAAAACCGTGAAGGAAGAAAAATAACTGACCACTTACGACTGCAGTTCATTGAATACCGGGTCACCCCCGGTTTCTTTGAACCAGTCAAACCGGCCATACAACGACAGCACATCGCCGATAATGATAAGCGACGGTGACGTAAAAGATTTGCCGGCAAAATCATTCACGGCTTCTTTCAAAGTGGTTATACTGATTTTTTGTGCCGGTGTAGAAGCTTGTTCCACCACCGCGATTTTCCGCTGCGGATCGGCTTCGTAGCTCAGTAGCTGTTGAGTGAGCTCACCCAGGTTACGAACCGCCATATACACCACTATCGTATCCGTACCGGTAGCCAGGGATCGGAAAGTAGCTTCGTCAAATTGCTGATTGGGATTAAACGCAATAAATCGCACGCCTTGTGCATAGCCCCTCGCCGTTAATGGAATGCCCGCATAAGCGGAAGCACCGGAAGCCGCGGTAATACCCGGAATAATTTCAAAAGGAATTTTTTCTTTTACCAAGGCTTCCAGTTCATCCAGCACATTACTGAAAAAAGCCACATCACCTCCTTTAAGACGCAGTACTTTACTGCCTTTACGCGCCTCTTCCAGAATAAAGGCAGTGACTTCTTCCTGTGTATAAGAATGTTCGTTATATCCCTGCTTACCTGCCTGAATAATGCGTACGTCCGGACGGGCATGTGCAAGTATGATGGCCGGATTCACCAACCGGTCACTAATGATTACATCAGCTTCCGCCAGGCGCTTTTGTAATTTCAGGGTAATGAGTTCCGGATCACCTGGTCCTGCTCCGGCCAGTGTGACAAGCGACAGTCCCTGCGTAATGGAACCGGATGTCGGATGAGCAGGCGTTTGCATTATGATTTGATAAGTACGGCCGCCACCGTACTGTTACTGGTCTCATCAATCAGGATAGCGGAACCATATTCGCTCAATTGGTCGTAAGGGTCATACACCATCGGAGCTGCTGTTTTGATAGTGGCTTTCACCACTTCATTGAGTTTCACTTGTCCTTCCACGGGTTGTTGTTGCAGTGTATTAACATCAATTTTATATTCCACCTGCCGGATCATCGCCCGGACCTGGCGACTGTTATGTTGCAACAAATATTTATTTCCCGTCATCAGGGGTTTATCATCCAGCCAGCAAAGCAACACTTCCAGTTCATTGCTCACTTTGGGCAGGTTCGTCGATTTAACAATCGTATCTCCCCGGCTGATATCAATATCATCGGCCAGTTGCAGTACGGCACTCTGCGGGGCAAAGGCTTCCTCTACTTCCTTACCAGCGATTTCAACCGAACTGATGGTGGTTTCAATACCCTGGGGCAACACTGTCACCTTCTCCCCTTTCTTATAAATACCGCTGATGATACGGCCGGCATAGCCGCGGTAATCATGCAGTTCTTCTGTCTGCGGACGAATCACAAATTGTACCTGGAACCTTGCATCGGTTAAGTTCACATCCTCATCCAGTACCACATCCTCCAGGAACTCCAGCAAGGGCTTCCCGGTATACCAGGGCATGCGGGTGGAAGCATCCACAATATTGTCCCCATCCAATGCACTCATGGGGATATAGGTGATATTTTTCAATCCCAGCTGCGCGGCCACTTCGTTATAATCGATTACGATATTATTATATACATCTTGTGAAAAATCCACCAGGTCCATTTTGTTGACGGCCACCACTACGTGTTTGATCCGCAACAGTGAAGCAATGATGGAGTGACGGCGGGTTTGTTCCACTACTCCCTGCCGGGCATCCACCAGGATGATGATCAGGCTGGCATTAGAAGCCCCGGTGATCATATTGCGGGTATACTGTACGTGACCCGGTGCATCCGCAATGATAAATTTTCGTTTGGGGGTCGTGAAGTAGCGATACGCCACATCAATCGTAATTCCCTGTTCTCTTTCAGCACGCAGTCCGTCCGTAAGCAACGCCAGGTCCACTGATCCATCCGTCCGGTTCTTGGTGGATTTCTCCAACGCTTCCAGTTGATCAATCAGGATATTCTTACTGTCATATAATAATCGTCCGATGAGGGTACTCTTCCCATCATCCACACTGCCCGCAGTTATAAATCGCAATAAATCCATATGAAAGTCAGAAGTAAAAAGTCAAAAGTAAAAAAGCGTACAACCATTCAGATCGCAACGTCTTTTATACCTGAAGTTTCACTTATTTTATTTTGTTAAAGAATTAAAATTTCAACCCATATTAAAATCCAAATCAGTCAGCCTGCTCAGCCTTAAGCTTTTTTACTTTTTAATTGTTACTTTTTACTTTAAAAGTAGCCGTTCTTCTTCCGGTCTTCCATCGCCGCTTCTGTTACTTTATCATCAATCCTTGTCTCTCCCCTTTCGCTGATCCGGGTGGAAATAATTTCGTTGATCACTTCATCCAGTGTATCCGCTGTGGATTCCACCGCGGCCGTACAGGTCATATCCCCTACCGTGCGGTAACGGACCCGCTTGGTCATCACCACATCCTGTTCATCCGGATGAACAAATTCACTGATTGCCACCAACTGTCCTTCATGTTCGATCACTTTGCGTTCATGCGCAAAATAAATGGAAGGCAGATCAATCTTTTCGTGGCGGATATAATTCCAGATATCGAGTTCAGTCCAGTTACTGATCGGGAAGACCCGTACATTCTCTCCTTTATGAATTTTACCATTGTAGGTATTCCAGAGTTCCGGACGCTGGAGTTTGGGGTTCCATTGACCAAATTCATCCCGTACTGAGAATATTCGTTCTTTGGCTCTTGCCTTTTCTTCATCCCGACGGGCACCACCAATGCAACAATCAAAACCAAACTCTTCAATAGTATCGAGTAAGGTATAGGTCTGCAGCCAGTTGCGGCTGGGAAATTTTCCCCTGGGCTCGGTCAGGCTTCTTTGTTTGATCGTGTCTTCCACTTTCCGTACCACCAGGGTGGCTCCGATAGAAGCTGCCATGGCATCACGGAAATCCAGGGCTTCCGGAAAATTGTGACCTGTGTCAATATGAACCAGTGGAAAAGGAATTTTTCCCGGTGCAAAAGCTTTTTGAGCCAGGTGTACCAGGCAGATCGAATCTTTTCCCCCGCTGAAAAGCAGGGCCGGTTTTTCAAACTGGGCGGCTACTTCCCGGAAAATATGGATGCTTTCTGCTTCCAGTTGTTCGAGATAATTCAAATGATAAGTTGTATTCATACAAGTCTGTTCTGTTCCTGTTATTTTTTGTGTTCTCCATGCAGTCCGCATTCTTTCTGTGAACTTTCCCACCACCAGCGGCCCGCCCTGGGATGTTCGCCGGCTTCAATCGCCCGGGTGCAGGGAGCACAGCCGATGCTGATGAAGCCTTTATCATGTAAAGCATTATACGGCACGTTATGTTCCGCGATATACGTCATCATCTGTTCATAGGTCCAGTTGATGAGCGGATTGAATTTATATAATTGCCGCTGTTCATCCCATTCAATTAAAGGCATATCCTGCCGGTTGTCCGATTGCTCCGCCCTTAAACCGGTAATCCAGACTTTAGCACCTGCAAGGGCCCGGTTGAGGGGTTTCACTTTACGCAGGAAACAACATTCCTTCCGGTTTTCCACTGATTCATAAAACGCGTTGATCCCTTTTTCCTGAACAAATGATTCCACATCAGCTGATTCCGGGAAATAGACCTGCATATTATTTTTGTAACGGGCATTGGTACGATCCAGCAACTCATAGGTCTCATTAAACAAGCGGCCGGTATCGATTGTAAAAATCTTTACCGGCAGTCCGTTTTTATAAATCATGTCAGTGAGTACCTGGTCTTCCTGTCCTAGCGAGGACGAAAAAACAACACCCTGGGGAAACCATTCAGTCACAAGCCTGATCGCTTCTGCTGCCGACAGGCTTTCCGCTTCTTTTATTTGTTCAATCGTCAGCATCAGATATTGGGTTGCGGGGTATAACGCAGATACGGCTTGACTACTTTCACACCCTTCGGAAAGGTCTTTTGTGCATCTTCCGTAGTTACGGATAATCCAACAATCACATCCTCTCCTTCTTTCCAATCCGCCGGAGTAGCTACCGTATAGGTGGCTGCCAGTTGTAATGAATCCACCACCCGTAACACTTCATAGAAATTACGTCCGGTGGAAGCCGGATAGGTAATCGTCAGTTTTATCTTTTTATCCGGTCCTATTACAAAAAGGGAACGAACGGTGAATGTTTCAGATGCTTTGGGATGAATCATATCATACAGAAAAGCCACGACTCTGTCCGGGTCCGCAATGATGGGGAAATCCACATTACAATGCTGTGTTTCATTGATATCCTTCACCCAGTCCTGGTGATGATCCAACGAATCCACACTCACCGCCAGTACTTTCACATTCCGCTTCCGGAACTCTTCCTGTAATAAAGCTGTTTTACCAAGTTCTGTCGTACATACCGGTGTATAATCCGCCGGGTGTGAAAACAGAATACCCCAGCTGTCCCCCAGGTACTCATGAAAATCAATTTCCCCCGCGGTTGTCTGTGCCCTGAAATTCGGTGCAATGTCTCCCAGATGTAGTCCCATAATGCTAAAAATTTAAGATGACAAAAGTACTATAAAAACAATAACCTACCAAGTTGATAGACTTAAAAGAACGGCACAAACAAAGGTTCGTCCCGGATGGCTATACCAGGTCCTTTAATGTTCTGTTCTCCAATATTCCGAGCGATGCATCCCGCACCTCAATCATCATATCATGCAATCCGCATTTCTTTTCATCGCAGTTCTTACAACGTTCATAAAAATAGAGACTTACACAAGGAAGCATGGCGATTGGCCCATTCACAAGACGCACAATTGTGGCTACTTTTACCTTAGCCGGATCCTTGCTCAGGAAATACCCCCCGCCTTTCCCTTTCTTACTGTCCAGGATGCCGGCCTTTTTCAGTTCCAGCAGAATATTCTCCAGGAATTTCAGGGGTATCTTCTTTTTCTTCGAAATCTCTGAGATCAGAACGGGTCCCTGCTTGTAGTGCAGGGTGAGGTATTCCAGGGCCTTGAATGCGTATTGCGATTTTTTTGACAGCATAGCGATTGATTACAGGATGACCAATTTATAATTGACTGCTGAATTTTTTTTCAGCATCGCCGCCACTCCGCAATATTTCTCCAATGACAGTTCAAT
>CAUJFR010000237.1 GCA_963169885.1 Bacteroidota bacterium | reverse complement strand
ACGATGGAACATTTTGCCGGAAATTTTGCCGCAAAAGAATATGCGGAACTGGTGAAATTTTATGAGGCCATGTATAAGGCGGACCGCGCCAGGCTGGTTTTGGTGAAAAGCGAGTCAACGCCGAAAAGTTTTTGAATCTTTCTCTTTATAAACTTACTCAATGAGATTTTTATTACTGCTCCTGCTTTGCACAGGAGCACTTCACGTATTGGCTCAAAATGACCCTGACAGCCGGTTTCCCCCGGTTACGTTGGCAATGCTTTCTATAAAATCTTACCCTGTTGATTCAAGCGCCACAGCTGTAGTATTGTCTGAATATGGAATTACCGAAATTAACAAAAGTAATGTAAGAGGTTTCGTAATTGAAAACAGGATCAGGCGAAGAATACATATATTGAGAAACCCGGCTTTTGATAGAGCCACCGTCACAATTGATCTGTATGTTGACGGAGATAATCAGGAAAGGCTCAGCAAAATTAATGCCGTAACCTATCTGGAAGAAGGGGGTAAATTGGTTGAACAGAAACTAAACCTGAGGTCGGATGTCTATTCTGAAAAAGTAAGCCGGAATTTAATCCGGAAAAAATTCACGCTTCCACGGGTAAAAGAAGGAGCCATTATTGAATATGAGTACACCCTTACATCGGGGTTCGTGTTCAACCTGCGCCCCTGGTATTTCCAGGGGGATATTCCCTGTCTTTGGTCCGAGTACAGGATCATTTTGCCAGAGTTTATGAATTATACAATAATTCCCCAGGGTTTTATACCCTTTACAATAGAAACTATTGAAAATAAGCCAGGCCCATACGAAATATTTTTTACGACGGATATTTATGCCGGTAAAACCAGGGACAATCGGGTGGAATTCAGCAGTGTGTTTGGTGATCATTATTGGGCGATCAGTAATGTACCGGCTTTTAAGGAAGAAGCCTATACCAGTTCTCCTGAGAACTATCTGAAAAAGATTACGTTTCAGGTGGCCGGATTTCAGCATTCACAATTGGGAAAAAGCCTCATGTCATCGTGGCCGGAGTTTTCGGCTACATTGCTCCAGGGACTGGATTTTGTTAATGAAATGGAAAACACGGGTGAGTGGTGGCCGGAGGAGATGAAGCAGGTGCTGAAAGGGGCAAGGACAGAAACGGAAATTGCCAAAGCCATTTATGGTTATGTCAGCAGCCGTTATGTTCTTAATGCGGATAACGGGTCGGGTAAGAGGAATACATTGAAGAAGGTGGCTGCGGCAAAAACAGGTTCTGTTGTGGAGCTGAACCTTTTACTGACAGGCATGCTTCGTTATGCAGGACTGAGCGCGGATCCGGTAATACTAAGTACCCGTGAACATGGATACTCCACAGAAAAATTTCCCGTTATCGGGCAATTTAATTACCTCATTTGCCGTGTCCGGGCAGATGAAGATGACTGGTTATTGGATGCCACCCATCCTTTCCTGGGTTTTGGTAAGCTGCCCTATAACTGTTATAACGGTCAGGCCAGGGTACTGGATGGTGATGCCACCTTGTTTCATTTAAGTCCGGATCAGCTGAACGAAGCGGAACAGGTAACTGCAGCAGTAAATTTCAATACCGCGGACGGTTTTCATTGGACAGCAGGGATCAGGCATCAGTACGGGTTTTTTGCCTCTGAAGAATTGAGGAAAAAAATCCGGAAAGACGGACTTGAAGCTGTCCGGAAAGAGCTGGCCGGTGATGAGTCATCTTACGGTGTAATCCGGGACCTGGTGGCAACTCCACTGGATACCGTGGGTGCCGCACTCGAATTAAAATACAATACTGTCAATGAAGTTAAAACAGGGGATATGATTTACTTTTCACCGGTACTGATTCCTCATTACCGGCAGAATCCACTGAAATCAGCAGAACGAAAGTATCCGGTTGAAATGCCGTATAAAATAAGTCAGCAATATACGGTGACCATTCAGGTTCCTGAAGGATACCAGATTGAAGAACTGCCTTCCTCCTTAACTGTAAAAGTAAATGGGAAAGGAGATGCTGAATTTGAATATACTTCAACAGCTGAAAACGGGAAAGTAAGTATTCATTATATCCTGGATATTGCAAAGACTGTATTCAAACCGGATGAATACAATGCACTTCGGGATTTCTTCAGTAAAATGACCGCTAAACTGGAAGAACAGGTGGTGTTTAAAAAAAAGGAATAGTTGAAAATGCTGTATTCATTTTTCCTGCAAGAAGGTTAAATAGAAGGCCGCTGAAAAAGGAAATATATTTAGTTACAGGTTGATTTCAGCTGCTCATCAATCACCGCTTTTAACTGAAGATAAGCTTCCGCTTTTTCTTCTCCCAGGAGGTTTTTACAGAAAACAAGGTAACTGTAGCCCCGGCAATAATCGACCATGGGCCAGGTGCCGAATAATCCCGGACTGGCCAGGGCGGTCGCCTTCCCATTCTCTTCTTCCACCACCCAGGCACCGGATGCATAATTGAATCCGGTAGCAGCTTTCGGTGCGTATTTAATCATGGCCGCAGAAGTACGGATCTTCATCATTTCATTCAAGGCATTTTCACTCAGGATCTGTACCCCGTTGTGCTTTCCCTTATTCAGCAGCATTACCAGAAACTTCATATAATCATCGGCTGTGGATTGGGCACCACCGGAAGGATTGACCGGTCCGCCTTCGAGATTGGTGAATGTTGTTTTTCGCATCCCCAGCGGAATCAGCAGCTTGGTCCGGATCAGCACATCAAATTTGCGTTTGGTCATTACTTCCAGCGCCCGGCCAGCTAGGTTGAGTCCGATACTGCCATACCAGAAATCAGTACCGGTATTGGCCCGGATATTACGGGCCGCATAGGAATTCACTTCCTCTTCCAGGGTACTGAATTTTTTGCGTTGCAGCATTTTTTTTAATACTCCTCCTTCATCATCAATTCCGGTCATATGACTCAGGCAGTCGCGGAAGGTGATATAACTTTTGAAATATTTATTCAGTTCAGGAATATATTTCGAAACCTTATCATCCAGGCTGATCTTGCCTTCATCCACAAATTGCATTACCAATGCCGCGGTCAGCCATTTGCTGCAACTGGCAATCGGGGCCTGGGTCTTTGAATTGAACATCCCTTTCTCCTTTTTATACACCAGTGTATCATCTTTCCAGAGCATGACCACAAATTCATTCCCCAGTATTTTTTGCTTAGCTTCCAGCTGGGCATCCAGATCACCCCAATTGTATTGGGCATTGAGCGGCTGCAAGAATAACAGGAAAAAGGCTACAGATATGACTTTCATGCAGATAGAACGGAATTTGTATGACATTGTTACTGAATTTAAGGCCTTGGATTAGTATTTGACTATGAAGTTTAAAGTTAGGAAAACTCGGGACTTTCCGGCTTCCGAACCTCTTAAACCTCTTAAACCTTTTAAACCTCTTAAACTCTTTATATGAACCTAGGCAACTTCACCATCAAAGCAGCTGAAGCCATTCAACTGGCCCAGCAAACCGCTTTTAATGCGCAGAGTCCGAATATTGAAACGGAACATATCCTGAAAGCGTTGCTGGAACAGCCGGATTCCCCGGTGGAATATCTGCTCAAAAAAAATAATGTCACGATCAACCTGCTGGAAACAAAGCTGGATGAATTGATCAGTAAACTGCCAAAAGCTTCCGGGGACGCGGCTCAACAGATCAGCCGGGATGCCAATAATGTGGTGTTACGTGCCGGAGCAGCCCTGAAAACCTTTGGGGATGAGTTTGTAACCCCGGAGCACCTGATGCTGGCAATCGTACAGGGAAATGATGCTCCGGCCAAACTGCTCAAGAATGCCGGTCTGACGGAAAAGGGATTGATTACCGCGATTAATGAATTAAGGAAAGGCGAGAAAGTGACTTCCCAGACGCAGTCGCAGGAATTCAACGCCCTGAATAAATATGCCAAGAACCTGAATGAAATGGCCCGGCAGGGAAAACTGGATCCTGTGATTGGCAGGGATGAGGAAATCCGCCGGACCTTGCATATTCTTTCCCGCCGTACCAAGAACAATCCGATCCTGGTGGGTGAACCGGGCGTGGGTAAGACGGCCATTGCGGAAGGTATTGCCCATCGGATTGTAAACGGGGATGTGCCCGATAACCTGAAGTCTAAAATTATTTATGCGCTTGATATGGGCCTGCTGATTGCCGGTGCCAAGTATAAGGGTGAATTTGAGGAAAGACTGAAAGCGGTGGTTAAAGAAGTCTCCGGCAGTGAAGGAGAAATTATTTTATTTATTGATGAGATACATACCCTGGTTGGTGCAGGTGGCGGGGAAGGCGCGATGGATGCGGCCAATATCCTGAAACCGGCACTGGCCAAGGGCGATCTCCGGGCCGTGGGAGCAACCACGTTAAACGAATACCAGAAATTTTTTGAAAAAGATAAAGCGTTGGAAAGACGTTTTCAGAAAGTGATCATTGATGAGCCATCCGTGGAAGACGCTATCTCCATTTTGCGTGGTTTGAAAGATCGTTATGAGACACACCATCATGTACGCATCAAGGATGAAGCGATCATTGCCGCGGTGGAATTATCCAGCCGCTATGTTACGGATCGTTTCCTGCCCGATAAAGCCATTGACCTGATCGATGAAAGTGCAGCCAAACTGCGGCTGGAAATGAACTCCATGCCGGAAGAACTGGATACGCTCGAACGACAGATCCGTCAATTAGAAATTGAACGCGAAGCCATCAAACGGGAGAATGATGAAGGGAAGCTGAAAGAACTGAATACAGAGATCGCGAATATGGCCGTGCAGCGGGATACCCTGAAATCAAAGTGGCGGGAAGAAAAAGAGGTGGTGGAGAAAATCCAGAACGGGAAAGCGGAAATAGAAAACCTGAAGCAACTGGCTGAAAGAGCGGAGCGGGAAGGCGATTATGGGAAAGTGGCCGAAATCCGTTACGGCAAAATCAAGGAGCAGGAGTCGCTTATTAACTCGTTAACTGCTCAGCTTGCCAACTCAACAGAGAAACGTCTGCTGAAGGAAGAAGTAGATGCTGAAGATATCGCTGAAAGTGTGGCAAAAGCCACCGGTATCCCTGTACAGAAAATGCTGCAAAGTGACCGGGAGAAATTACTGCATCTCGAAGAACATTTGCATGAGCGGGTAGTGGGACAGGAAGAAGCAATTACGGCTGTGGCAGATGCAATCCGTCGCAGCCGGGCCGGACTCCAGGATCCGAAGAAACCGATTGGTTCCTTTATTTTCCTGGGTACAACGGGTGTAGGTAAGACTGAATTGGCAAAAGCCCTGGCCGAATACCTTTTTGATGACGAGAGTATGATGACCCGGATTGATATGAGTGAGTTCCAGGAAAATCATACGGTATCAAGACTTGTTGGTGCGCCTCCCGGCTATGTTGGGTATGATGAAGGGGGCCAGCTGACTGAATCGGTTCGCCGTAAGCCCTATAGTGTGGTATTACTCGATGAAATTGAAAAAGCACACCCGGATGTATGGAATGTGTTGCTCCAGGTGCTGGATGACGGACGACTGACAGATAATAAAGGCCGGGTGGTGAATTTCAAAAACACGATCATCATTATGACCAGCAATATCGGTAGTCACCTGATCATGGATGCATTTGACGGAATCAAGGAAAAGGATATTGAGGGGGCCAATGCTAAAGCAAAGCTGGAAGTGATGAACCTGCTCCGGCAGACGATCCGTCCGGAATTCCTGAACCGTGTGGATGAAATCATCATGTTCCAACCGCTGCTGAAAAGAGAGATCATGGGGATTGTAAAAATTCAACTCAACTCCCTGAAGAAACTGGTGGCGGAGAACGGGATCACTTTACAGTTCAGTGACTATGCCCTTGAGTTTTTATCCGACCAGGGATTTGACCCGCAGTTCGGAGCCCGTCCGCTAAAGCGCCTGATACAGAAGGAAATTGTGAATCAATTATCCAAACGTATCCTGGCCGGGGATATCGACAAGAGCAAGCCGGTACTGGTGGATGTATTTGACGGGGTAGTGGTATTCAGGAATGAAATGCCGGAGAAAGTAAAAGCATAAGAATTCATATAATAAAACCAGGTAAGGCAATAAAAGGCCGCGGGTTAACCGTGGCCTTTTACTATGCAAACAGGTTGCTGGTCGTTTTTATATTAATCAAGGCTTCCGCTAATTTGTCCAGGTCCGCCTGGCTGTTGAATGCATTGATGGAGTAACGGAGGTACACTTTGTCACCATGCCGCATCACAGGAACCTGTAGTTTGTATTTTTCAAATAACAAGTCATGCAGTTTTTCCGGCTCACTGGTTTTTATTTCGGTACTGAGCAACTGTTGAATAAAGTCGTCCGTCAGTGGGGCAAGTGCCTGTCCACCGGTTATGTCAAAAAATTTTGCAGCATTATCTTTTACCAATTGCCGGCAGGAAGCACTCACCTGATCCCATTTATTATCTTCCAAGACTCCGATAGCCGCTGGAATTGTCAGGAAAGCAGAAAAATCACGGGTTCCGTTGAACTGATGGTAATCCAGGAATGTGGATGAGGAAGGAATGGTTGCTTTATAACCCCAACTGATGACCAGCGGATCAACGGCTGCCTGCTTTTCTTTTTTTACATATAAAAAAGAGCTGCCTTTAGGCGTCAGCATCCATTTATGACAGGCACCGGTATAATAATCCGCCCCCAATGTAGTCAGGTTAAGGGGTACTTGTCCGGGTGCATGCGCGCCATCAATAAATACCGGGATACCCAGCGTTTTAGCTTTCGCGATCACATCTTCTACCGGCAGACGCAGGGCGGTACTGCTGGTAATATGGCTGATGAAAATAAGCCGTGTTTTCGGACTCACCCCTTTGAATAATTCATGTACGAATTGTTCTTTACTGCTCAGTGGTAAAGTCATGGGTTTTCGTACATACTGAGCACCAGTCTGCTCACAGTAATAATTCCATGTCATATCGCAGGCTCCGTATTCCAGGTTCGTGGTCAGCACTTCATCACCGGCTTTAAGCTTCATGCTTCTTGCAACTGTATTTACGGCAAAAGAGGGATTCGTGACATACACTAAATCCTCTTTGTCAGCATGCAGGTATTGACCCAGTGCCTCCCTGGATTGTTCCAGGTATTTCGGACCAGTACCGGTAATGAACAGTACAGGTTCCTGTTCCAGTTCCAGCTGGTATTGCTGGTACTTTTCAAATACCGGTTTAACACAAGCGCCAAAGGAGCCGAAATTCAGGTAGGTGATATCATCTCGTAAGAGAAATTGGGATTTGAGGTGTTGCATGGGGCAAATTTAGGGAATAGAGGGGAAGTGGGGAGTGGAGAGTGGTGAGTGGGGAATACAAGGCTTCTCAAAATAATTGCTAAAAGGCAGGCAGGATGATAATTGGGTGAAAGCATGTGAATCGGATTTTAAGAAGTACACTTACTCAACAGCGAGAAGGCAAGGCGGGACTGTGATAAAATGGAAGGTCGTAGAAAGGCGGAAGGCGAGGCGGGACGCCTCGCTGAGCGGGCGGCTTTGTATTGCCGCAGGTCGCCGGAGGCGACATAATACAACCACGGAGCTGGAAGCTCCGTGGTTACCAGTGTAAAATATCTATATCTATGAGGCCTTTCCGGCCTTCATAATTTGCCGCACTGCTATAGAGGTAACTGGCAGGATTAGCGACGAGTCCGTTCCTGACCGGGTTCTGATGAATATAATTAAGTTTGGTAGTATAGAAAGGAGCGGAATGAATTTCCTCGGGATGATTATCCCCGGTCCAGACCCGGAAAATTTCATTTGCATTTGTCTGGTTGGCATGAAACCTGAACAGGTGTAACAGCCAGTCACGACGGCTTTCCGGCTCTTCCTGTATGGAAGCTGTTATACATTTACTGGTATAACTTTTGAAATCCCGGATCAGGCCACTCAGATTTTTATCAGCAGAGGTCCAGATAAAATGAATGTGATTGGACATGATCACATAGGCATTCAGCTGCAGCCCTTTATTCTTGCGGCAAAAGTCCAGGCTTTCCAACATGATATCCCGGTAACGTTTTCTGCTGAAAATATCGATCCAGCCAACCACGGTAAATGTCAGAAAGTGAGTGGCGGCCTGGTTCCTTATTTTATAGCCGGCTCTGTCAGCATAAGTCATTTTTCCCATTTTACAATTGTTTCTTGCTGCCGGGCTTTCAGCCCGGCAGCTGTATTATCTCGCCTGTGGCGAGTTGATAAAATTCAAGTTAGCCGCTCGGCGAGGCGTCCCGCCTCGCCAAAGCAACAGCTAGCTTCTTTGTGAAGCGTCCCGCCTCGCCGAAAAAACAGATAGCCGTTCAGTGAAGCGTCCCGCCTCGCCAAAGCAACAGTTAGCTTCTCGGTGAAGCGTCCCGCCTCGCCAAAGCAACAGCTATCTTCTTTGTGAGGCGTCCCGCCTCACCGAAGCAACAGCTAGCTTCTGTGTGAAGCGTCCCGCCTCACCGAAAAAACAGATAGCCGTTCAGTGAAGCGTCCCGCCTCGCCGAAGCAACAGCTAGCTTCTCGGTGAAGCGTCCCGCCTCGCCAAAGCAACAGCTATCTTCTTTGTGAGGCGTCCCGCCTCACCGAAGCAACAGCTAGCTTCTGAGTGAAGCGTCCCGCCTTGCAGATGCAATTGCCGGAGTATATCAGTACGCCGGTTTCTATTGCAGGTATTTTTAATAATGGACAATACAACAACCCGCCTTCCATAAAAAACAGTTCCGGTTATCTGAAACTTCTTTATGCAGATGTAAATAAGAAATAATTATTCGTCTGGTCAGGGGGAAATGACCGGAATTTCAGGGTTTTTTCCGGCGGTTCATGGTGTTTGTTGGCAGTTGATCAGGAACTCCTGTGCCTGAATGATAGACGCACTAAACGTCGTTTTGTTTTATCTGTTTTTTGCAGATAAGCAGGAAGAGGCTTTCAGAATGTAAGGGTATAACGCTTGTACATGGATTTGACAGCAAAAAATACTCTGGTTTATTCAGGCTGGTGCTGATAGCAATATCCGTTGGCGATATAGGTCATAGCAGGCTTGTTAAATTGGGCATTAAAGAGCAGCTTGTCTTTTAACTATAAGATAAATTAAAAAGATGATTTAATATATAATATTGATCATGATCTTTTATGAAACCAATCACGAAATAAGGGAATTATCGGCAGCTACATTTGCTGCCTAAATAAAAACACTTATGAAAAAGATTGTACTGCTTGTTTTTTTAGTGGCAGCCGGCTTGGTTGCTTTTTCCCAGGAGAGTAAAACGGGTTCAGCTGAAACACCCAAATGGAAGATGAGATTTCGTGTTTTAGGCGCCATTCCGCCAACTTCCAGTTATGACCTGTCTGGTGATGATATCAAGATTTCAACGGCGGTTGCACCGGAACTGGATTTCACTTATTTCTTCAATAAAAATTTTGCTGCCGAACTGATCCTGGGTACCACGCGTCATACTGTAAAACTGGATGATGGCAATTCTTCCACCAAACTGGGCAAAGTCTGGTTATTACCACCCACGGTTAATCTCCAGTATCATTTTGCCGGGAAAGCGTTTACCCCCTATATTGGTGCAGGTGTAAATTATTCCATTTTTTATGGAGAGAAAAAAGAGGCGCTGGATCTCGGGTATAAAAGTAATATCGGATTTTCCACACAGGCCGGATTTGATTATCAGCTCAATGAAAAATGGTTCCTGAACCTTGACCTGAAAAAGATCCTGTTAAAAACTGATGTAACCATTAAAGGGGCTATACCTGTAGTATTATCTGATGTGAAAGTCAATCCGTTTATTATCGGACTAGGTGCCGGATTTAAATTCTGACAACTTTATCTATATTGAAAAAGCTGCCCTGCGGGGTGGCTTTTTTTGTAGCTGTACCAGGCAGAAAAATACAACTACTCCACTTCAATATTCCGGATATACTCTTCATAGCTGTGCAGAAACTGGCGGTTTCCTTTACAGGCTTCAAACAATGCTTCAATGTGTCCGGTTTCACAGTGACCATGCGTAACCAGGTCGCAGAGTTCTTTATGTTCCCTCAGCCAGTGACTGTGCAGGGAATGATCCTTCAGGTAAGAAATGATAATACTCTCTTTCTCAGGGGTGGTGAAGAGATAGGCGGCGGAAAATAGCCTGTCTAGTTCATCGCTGACTTCCGGATAATTGTAAGGATTAAACCGGTCGGCATCTTTAATATCGTAGTTTTTGTACCCGCTCATGGTACTAATGATGGTAAAAAGGTATAGAAAAACCCCGGCATTCACTATGATTTAAATCAGATAAATAATTGTTCAACCGTAAGACCTTTTATAATGTGTCAAACTTTCCCCTTTACCGGTAAACAACGGCAGCAGAATACAACTTAGCCGTTCATATAGTTCTTCCGAATCGATTTGGTTTTCTCAGTAGATTGCTTTAAAATAGTTGCATATGCGGCATGTATTGATTTTGTTATTGTTGATTAGCGTTAACGGGTATTCCCAGTCTATTTCAGTACTGGATTTTGTTCAGGTAAAAGAAGGACACAGGGCAGAAGCTGTTTTCTTTTATGAAAATAACTGGAAGCTTTACCGGGATATTGCGGTCAAAAAGGGATTTATTCTCTCTTACCGGCTGGAGGAAGTTGTGGCAGATTCTGCCGGTACCTTTAACCTCGTACTGATTACTGAATACAGGGATAGTGTTTTTTACCAAAACAGTGAAGCCAATTTCCGGGAAATTCTCGCATCCGCCAGGCCCAATGGGCCACTGCTGCTGAATCATCTTCAGCCGGCTGACTTCAGAAAAAACCTCTTTGTTAAAATAACCCGCAACCTGTTTCGGTCCTATCCGCCAATTTATACTACTGAAAATCCAGGACATCTTGAATAGAAAAGGCTGTACCGGATGATACAGCCTTTCCCGTTCAAGGGTTTTTTTATTGTATAATAATTTTTAATTGATGTTGATCTGTACGCAGGAAGTAGATGCCTTTACTCAGGTGAGTGACGTCAAGCGTATGTGATCCTGCTGAAAGATAACGGTTAAACAACAATTGGCCTTGTGCGGAAAATAACAGTACCGTTGCAGATTCATTTAATGAAAAACGAATCTGTCCGTTTGTAACAGGATGATCAAGCAGCCAGATTAAAGGGTTGTTGATTTGTATGAATAAAACTTTACTGAATGCAGTTTTGCCATCTTCGTTTTTTTCTTCTATGCGGTAATAGTTATTGCCTTTCTGAGGTGCCGTATGCGTAAATCTGTAGCGGTGCTCACTATCCCCGTTTTGTGCCGCATTAACCAAACCGATACTGGTCCACTGGATTCCGTCCGTACTGTGTTGAACGGTAAAGCCGGCAATATTTATTTCATGAATGGTTGTCCATTCAAGTAAGGCCTGGTTTTGTTGTTCTTTCACGGAAATATTAAGCCAGGTTAATGGTAACACGCCCAATGTAGAATGACTATTCGGATTGTTTAATGCGGTAGCTGTGTAATATACTTCGGCTCCGGCCACACCATTATACTCCAATGCCTGTACCGTATACTGCGTGTTGGCCGCAAGGTTGGTAATTGTTACGGAACTTCCGGTACTGTTATACACACAATAATATCCACTACTGCTGATTTGTGAACCTTTGGCACTCCAGTTATTGCTGGCGGTATATGTCGTATTGTTCGCAGGGTTAGTGAATGCCCCGGCACCTTCTTTTACAAATACAATCCTTTTTTGTGCATTTCCGTTTGTCCAGTTGATGGTGATCTGGCTGGACTGAATATTGGTAAAACTAATAGAAGAAGCTTGCGTGATGGGGTTCCAGGTAAAACCGGATCTTGAGCCGGAACCACTGGAACTGGATATTACAACATCTCCGCTTGTTCCGCTGCCAACGGTAGCTACAATCTGGAAATCTGAATTGATCGTGAACGATGAAGCAGCGGTGCCTCCGAAGGTAACACTGGTTGTACCTAGAAATTTATTGCCGGTAATTGTTACCAATTCTCCGGTCTGGGCCGAAGTGGGAGAAAACGAACTAATGGAAGGTGCCACAGGCGCAGTAAAAAAGTAAATGGGTAAGGAAAGACAGACAAAGGGCAAGGTGACACTTACACTGCCGGTTACTGTTGTTCCGCTTACCACTGCACTGATTTCAGTGTCACTGTTAACCGTAAAGGAAGTGGCGGTGATGCCACCGATTCTCACAGCGCTGGCACCCGTGAAGCCGGTACCGGTTATAATAACGGTAGTACCCGTAAGCCCTGCAGTGGGTGTGAATGAAGTCAGGGTTGGTAAGGTTGGGTTTACGGCAATGGCACAGGCTGCGAAAAGCCCGGATACATCTGCTGAATTGGCTCCGGTGCCACCATCATTACCGGCCTGTGTTCCGTTTACGGTTCCGATTGCACCGCCTCCGCCACCTCCCACATCACCTGACCGTCCATAACCTGCACCTCCGTTAGCTCCTCCATCACCTCCGGAATAAGTGCCCCCGGTTGCATTAGAAGTGTTGTTATACTGACCTGCTCCACCTCCATTACCATAGATGGTTGTACCGGCGATTGTTACAGAAGTGTTGCCACCCGCTGTTCCATTAATAGTACCATGTCCCGCACGTCCTCCTGATCCGATAGAATAGCTGATTATATCCCCGGGACTGATGGTTTTTGTTACGTAGGCTACACCTCCGGCCGCACCACTTCCTCCCGATGTACCATCATTCTCAGTGGCTCCACCACCTCCTCCTCCGGCGCCAATCGCCCATACTTTGGCAGAAGTAACACCAGCAGGTATCGTATAAGAGCTGCCATCTTTTATTACCTGGGCACTGACCATGCTGGCTCCATTATACAGGGCAACTACAACTGCACCTTGTCCACCATCGCCCCCCGCCCAGTTGATGGCACCCAGACTGAAATAACCCCCGGCACCGCCGCCACCGCCGCCAATTTTTCCAGAACCTCCGGTGCCCCCCCACCAACTGCCACCACCGCCGCCGCAACCTAAACCGGTTGCGGGAAGGCCTTTGTTATTGGCACCGTTTACACCCGAGCCGGCCGGAGCGCCGGCACCACCGGAAATAACGGGAGTTTGGGCGTCGGATTTTGTAAGAATAAAGCATAACAAAAGATAAATCAGTTTAGGCAGGATGGATTTCATAGTGGGTAAAATTTTATATGGATAATAAAGGCTTGTAACGTTGTCAGTTCAGTTGTTTACCAGGTTGATTGTGTCAACTTAAATTGTCTAAGTAAAACTATTTAACCCGTTACACTTGCTGATTAACATATGATAATTATTCAGACTGGCATAAGTATTCAGCCTGCATAATTGTAAGTGTTTTAACTTAAAGTCCTGAAATTGTTGGAAGGAAGACTGCTGGGGAGCGTCCTGTTATACTTCTTTGTGGGCAAGTGTTTTCCTAAGGCGGCTAAGTGATTGTGGGGTAATGCCCAGGAAAGAAGCAATATCATAAAGTGGGGCTAACTGGAATATTTCAGGTCGTTGCCGTATCATGGCCAGGTACTTTTGTTCAGCCTGATTATGCAAGGCATTTGAGAGTAAAAGGTCGGTTCGTTTACGGTAGTCAAGCAATGCAAAATAGTGGTAATGAAGGTACCAGGGATATTTTTCGAAAACAGCATGTGCTATGCCGCTGTCAATGGTCAGTATGGCAGATGTGGAGACCGCCTTTAGATTGAACTGGCTGACTGTACCATAAAATAAACTGTCACTATCTCCCATCCACCAGCCAGTTGTGCCCAGGTCAACTATCCGCTCTTTTCCATCTTCATCGGTTAAAAAATAGCTCAGGCATCCTTCGAGTACAAAAACTCCTTGTTTGCAGATTTCTCCACATTTAAACTGATAATCACCTTTCTTCAGGTGTTTGACATTGAATACACTGATCAGGCTTTCATATTCCCCTTCCGGAATGCGGGTATAATGCAGAATACTGTTATAGAGTGCGGGGTAATCCATATAAGCAGGAAAAGTTTTAGGTAAGTAAAAATACCTTTTCCGGAATCGGGGGGCAATGAGAAATGTTTTTTATAGTATGATTAATGTTCTTTGTAAATCTGATTTTTTTCAAGATATACGCTGTGTGAAGCGGAATTCCAGCCAGTATCGCTATTTACGGGTGCCCAAAGTCAGGAATTATCAATGTTGGATAGTGTTACGTATCTGTGTTTGAAAAATGAGCTGAAATGATACTGGAATCTCAAAGATTCAATCTGGTCTTTTCTAGTACCGGCTTGAATTATATTATTACCCGTATATAATTTAAAGGTTATCCCTTAGATCGTGAAAATAGTTTCATTCTGTGATTTGTATCATTGATAACCTGTTCATAAAAACCTACGTTTGTTTCGTTCATAAGTGTTTTTATTTTATTATTTCGGCATTCAAGACATTAAGATGAAGAGGTAAGTACCTCTGAGTAATTTTTGCTATTGGAGGACCGGAAACTTGTGAAAAATCATTGCCCTTATTTATTGTTTTTATTATCAAAAATCCAATTTATGAAAACGATTTCCCGGCATTTAGTTACAGTGCTGTTTGCACTTTTCCTGATGAAGTATCTCCCTGCTCAGAATGTGGCCATTAATACAGATGGATCCGATCCGGATGTTTCGGCCATGCTCGATATCGTGAATTCTTCAAAAGGCTTACTATTACCACGAGTTGCATTGACCTCCTCTACGGATGCTTCAACCATTGCGACACCTGCAGTCAGCCTGTTGGTCTATAATACCAATGCCTCTATTACGGGATCTTATGGTGACGGTGTTGGCTATTATTACAATGCAGGGACCAGTATCGCACCCTCATGGCGAAAACTGGCGATGGGTGGAGATATAAAATGGGATGATCTGAGGGTTACGCTGGATAATGGTTCTAATGCGGCACAAATCAATTCAATTCCCGGTATTTCCGGACCACAACTCTGGTACTTCCGATATGGTCAGGGAGTGGAAGCGATGTCTTTTCAGGTACAGTTGCCACATACCTGGGTGGAAGGTACCACCATCTACCCACACCTGCATTGGACACCCCGGGGCAGTAATGTTTCAGGAGATGTAGAATGGAATCTTGATTATACCTGGGTTAATTATGATGCTACAACGGTTCAGGTTTTTCCGGCTATTACCACCAATTCTGTGGTGGCGTCACCTGCTTCCGGAAATTTTGTACAAAACGGACATTATATTACGGCTTTGTCTACTGCCAATGCAGGCATAGATGGCACAGGTAAGAAAATTTCCAGTATCCTGATTTGCCGGTTATGGAGAAACTCCTCTACTACCGGGGACACTTATAATGATGATGCAGGTGTCCTTTTTTTGGATTTCCATATTCAGATTGATGGGTATGGCAGCCGGAGTACATTTGTAAAGTAAGAGGAGTATTTCCTTTTTATTTATTCACCATCCAATGCTGATCCTATGCTGACTTATAAATCTTTTCCGCTTTTTATACTGATATTATACTCCGGGAGTATTACTGGTCAGGGTTTACTGAACACCAATGGTGCTCAATTTGTGGTTAATGGAAATGTAAAACTTGTGCTTAAAAATACAGGATTTACCAATGATGGCACATTTATACCAGGCACCGGAGAAGTTATTTTCTCAGGTTCAGTTGCAACGTCGGCGTCCTTTATTAATGGTACTTCGACGACCGGCTTTTATAACCTTACGCTTAATAAATCGGCGAACGGACTGCAACTGGGCAGGAATATCACACTCAGCAACAGGCTGCTTTTTACCAGTGGGGACAGCTTATTCCTGAACGGATATAATATTGATCTTGGATCAACAGGTATTCTGAACGGAGAAACTGGGAATAAACGGATAACCGGCCGTACCGGGGGGTATATTCAGTCCACCCAGACATTAAATGCTCCGTCATCAGTAAATCCGGGTAATCTGGGATTTCGTATTACAAGTCCGGCTGACCTGGGAAGTACTTTTATCAGGCGGGGTCATCAGCAACAGTCAGGGGCTTCTATTTTCAGGTATTTTACGGTTACGCCCACGAATAATAGCGGTTTAAATGCCACTGTTGATTTTTTCTACTTTGATAATGAACTGGCGGGAATAGCTGAACCGAACCTGGCTTTGTTTTCCAGTGCCAATGGAGGTGTTCAATGGCTCAATATGGGAGAAGATGCTATTGATCAGGGTGCTGATATACTCAGTTTAGGAGGGATTGATATATTGAACCGGTTTACGCTGGCCAATATCAGCGCACCGCTGTCAGTCAGATTAATCCGGTTTTACGTGATACCGTCGGCTAATGACGTAATGCTACATTGGGTAACCAGTTCTGAAACAAATAATCAATATTTTGCGGTTGAACGTGCGCCTGACGGATTACATTTTATGGAGATCGGTCAGGTACCCGGGAATGGCACAATCAGTCAGGAGCAACAATATCAGTTTATTGATCAGCTGCCATTATCCGGAAAGTCTTGGTACCGCCTGCGCCAGGTGGACATCGATGGTAAAATCAATTATACCCCGGTGTTGATGATCTCCAGGGATTTTAAATCGTTGCAGCAAGCCAGCATATTTCCAAATCCGGTAATTGGAACTTCGGTATACCTGAATTTCAACGCGCCTCAAACTGGTTCACAAATTTTTATGTTGTATAATCAGGGAGGTGTATTGCTGAAACAGTTTTCAGTCAACCTGGTAGCAGGTTCTCAACTGGTCGAAATCCAAACAGGTCCTTTACCGGCTGGTATTTATTTCATCAGGCAGCAAGGAGACGCCGGTTTCGGATTAAAATTTTTAAAACAATAATATAGAGATCAACTCATTCAGCACTGTGGATTTCGTGTTAATTGCAACCAGCCGTATTAATAGTAAGGCTGTTTGCTTTTTCAGGCGAATGGTGTCCATTCCAATTGATTATGCAAGAGTTAGTGCCTCATTATGAAGGGGATAATAACGGTGAGCCGTACTATTAGCTGAACGGAAATCCCGGATAGGAGGGGGTGATCCGGAAATGGATAAACAGCCTCGATTGGTTTACCCGTTTTTCTTGCCTAAAATAGTTTACCTTCACCATCAACCCCCGCATCCGGTCAATTGTTTATTGTTTTCATTCCCGGGTACCTGAGGTTATTTATACACCTAAAAATTTACCATGGGAGAAACCTGGAACAAAAAAGAAAGACAGAAAAAAAAGCTGAAAGAGAAGATGGACAAAGCGGAGAAGATGAAAGAGCGCAAGGAGCAGACCGGAAAGAAAAGCCTCGAAGACATGATGGCCTATGTGGATGAAAATGGAAACATTTCCGCAACACCTCCCGATCCACGCAAACGTAAAGAAATCAAACTGGAAGATATTACAATCGGTGTGCCGGAGTATGTACCTGATGCCGAAGACGAATTCCGCACTGGTAAAGTCAGCTTTTTCAATCATGAAAAAGGATTTGGCTTTATCCGTGACCTGGTGACACAGGAAAGTATTTTTGTACATATCAATAACCTGTCAGGCCCCGTTCAGGAGAATGATAAGGTCAGTTTTACAACCGAGAAAGGACCCCGTGGCCTGATGGCTGTAAACGTGAATATAGTTGCTTAAGAAACTCAGACCTCGCTGAGCCGGGTAAAGGAGATC
>CAUJFR010000236.1 GCA_963169885.1 Bacteroidota bacterium | reverse complement strand
GGATGGATTTATCAAGGCTTACCTGATGAGTGAGAAGGAAACCGGTGAATAACCGGCTGTGCGTTTCCATAACAAACTATCTACCTTTACTTAATAAATCAGTACTATGAGTTTTGGAACTTTTTCATACCCGATGCCGGTGAATGAACCGGTTTTGAATTACGGACCCGGATCTCCTGAAAAGAAAAGATTAAAGGAAGTACTGGCAGAACTGAAAAGCCAGGAGGCCGATGTGCCGATGTATATCGGAAGCAAAGAAGTACGGACCAATAAAAAAGTGGCAATGCATCCGCCCCATGAAAAAGCCCATACCCTGGGTTATTTCCATGCCGGTGAAGAAAAACATGTGCACCTGGCGATCGAAGCCGCCCTGGGTGCCAGAGAAAGCTGGGCCGCCACCAGCTGGGAAAACCGCGCGAATATTTTTTTAAAAGCGGCCGACCTGATTGCTACCAAGTACCGGCCGTATATGAATGGTACCACCATGTTGGGCCAGAGCAAGAATGCTTTCCAGGCCGAGATCGACAGTGCCTGCGAGATCATCGACTTTCTCCGTTTTAATGTACATTATCTCTCTGAAATCTATAAGCAACAACCCATCAGCAGTCCGGGTATGCACAACCGCCTCGAGTATCGTCCGCTGGAAGGATTTGTACTGGCGGTAACGCCTTTTAACTTCACGGCCATTGGTGGTAACCTGCCAACCTCTGCTGCCATGTGTGGCAATGTGGTGGTTTGGAAATGTGCGAATACCCAGGTATTCTCCGCGCAGATGTTTATGCGGATTATGAAGGAAGCCGGTCTGCCGGATGGCGTGATCAACCTGATCTATGTGGACGGACCAACCATCGGTCGGGTTTGTTTCAATCATCGCGAATTTGCCGGTGTACATTTTACAGGTTCTACCGGTGTATTCAATAATATGTGGGAGACCATTGGGAAAAATATGCCGAACTACCGCAGCTATCCCCGCATCGTGGGAGAAACCGGTGGTAAGGATTTTGTGATGGTGCATAAAAGTGCCGATCCCGATGTGGTGGCTACGGCATTATTAAGAGGGGCTTTTGAATACCAGGGACAAAAATGTTCAGCCGCCTCAAGGGCTTATATTCCTTCCAATATTGCAGAAGAAGTGAAGAAAAAACTGATCGCGGGCGTTAAGAGTTTCAAAATGGGTACGGTGGAAGACTTTACCAATTTTGTCAATGCCGTGATTGATGAAAAAAGTTTCAACAGCATCAAACGCTATATTGATAACGCGAAGAAAGATCCCAAAGCTGAAATATGGGTGGGAGGAAAATGCGATAGTAAAAACGGATGGTTTATCCAACCCACTGTGATACAGGCTAAGGATCCGAAATATGCTTCCATGTGTGAAGAGATTTTCGGCCCGGTACTGACCGTATATGTTTACCCGGCCAATAGTTTTGAAAAGACACTCGAACTCGTGGATAATACATCACCCTATGCATTGACCGGATCCATCATATCCCAGGACCGGGCGGCGGTGGAACTGGCCACGAATAAACTGAGAAATGCGGCGGGTAATTTTTATATCAATGATAAACCGACCGGAGCCGTGGTGGGACAACAACCATTTGGCGGAGCCCGGGGCAGTGGTACCAATGATAAAGCCGGTTCTATCCTGAATCTGTACCGCTGGCTGAGTCCGCGGACGATAAAAGAAACCTTTAATCCGCCTACGGATTATCGTTATGCGTTTCTTGGAGAAGAATAAGTGGTTTGTCAATACGGCGTTGTAACTTGAACAATAAAACCGGATCATGGCAGTAATCATTACATCTGAACAACTGGCGGCGAATATTGCTGAACTGGCCACTGCGCTCAGTCAGCGGCATCCTGATTTTGCGGACGTGGTATTTGTAGGGATCCAGCAGGGCGGGGCCGTGCTCGGTGAACAACTCGTGGCGGAACTGCAACGCATGCACCCGGGAAGGACCATACCTTACGGACAACTCGATATTACTTTTTACCGGGATGATATCCGGAAGAATATCATTCCTCCCGACAAGATGAATATCCATTTCGGGGTGGAGAATAAAACCGTGATCCTGATCGATGATGTGCTGTTTACCGGCCGTACCATCAAAGCCGCGCTGGATGTGTTATTTGATTACGGACGTCCGGCCAAAGTGGAACTCTGTGTGCTGGTGGACCGGAAAGAACACCGGCAATTTCCCATACAAGCTGATTATGTGGGTACTACCGTGGTTACTGAACGTTCTGATAAAGTAAAACTGGTCAACCGCGAGTTTGTCCTGATCCCGGGATAAGCGTGGATAAAATTGTAAAAGGGAATGCTCAATTACCCTAACTTCGCTTTTTAATGCAACTATCTACGCGACATCTGCTGGGCATTAAAAACCTCACGAAGGAAGATATCTCCCTTATTTTATCAACCGCCGAGCAATTCAAAGAAGTCTTACAACGACCTGTAAAGAAAGTTCCTTCCCTCCGGGATGTGACCATTGTCAATCTGTTTTACGAGAATTCAACCCGGACGCGGTTCTCTTTTGAATTGGCGGAAAAAAGGCTGAGTGCGGATACGATCAATTTCGCGGCCAGTTCGTCTTCTGCAGCCAAGGGGGAGACCTTGCTCGATACGGTGAATAATATCCTGTCCATGAAAGTGGATATGGTGGTGATGCGACACAGTGCCAGCGGCGCCCCTCACTTTTTATCCCAGCATATTCCGGCTGCCATTGTCAATGCCGGCGACGGAATCAACGAACATCCCACCCAGGCCTTATTGGATGCTTTTTCCATTAAAGAAAAGACCGGAGGCCTTGAAGGTCGTAAAGTGGCGATCATCGGCGATATCATGCACAGCCGGGTGGCCCAGAGTAATATTTACCTGTTGAATAAAATGGGCGCCAAGGTTACGGTTTGCGGACCGCCCACCCTGATCCCGAAATATATCCGCGAGGCTTTAGGCGTGGAAGTGAGTTATAACCTGCGTGAAACCCTGGAGTGGTGTGATGTGGCCAATGTGCTCCGGATACAGCTGGAACGGCAGAACCAGGTACTTTTCTCTTCGCTGCGTGAATACAGTATTGCGTATGGCATCAATCGTCAGTTACTCGACAGCTTGAATAAAGAAATTGTGATCATGCACCCTGGTCCCATCAACCGTGGTGTGGAACTGGACAGTGATGTGGCCGACAGCAAACAATCCATTATCTTACAGCAGGTGGAGAACGGGGTAGCAGTGCGGATGGCGGTTTTGTATCTGCTCGCAAACAGAAACAACTAAAGAAAGTACGAATTTAGAAGTACGAAGTACAAAAGATTATCGTAAAAGAGATTGAGCTGGTTACTTTAGATTAAACATGCTTAGGAGGTCCTGACAACCGACATCTGACAACCGACAACTAACACCTAACAGCTAACACCTAACAACTATTGCCATGGCCAGAATCTGCCTCTTCCCCGGAACCTTTGATCCCGTAACACTGGGACATGTGGATATTATCAACCGGGC
>CAUJFR010000235.1 GCA_963169885.1 Bacteroidota bacterium | reverse complement strand
GGTGACCAGCTATACAACAGATTCGGACCCGTACTGCTGTTGCCAATCAGTTGATACGATTGTCCGATTGGAAGAACCCGGTCCGGACCGGCATCGGCTTTTACGGATTCATAAATCAGAATATCTTTTGCCACCGAATCTTTACATCCAAGATCCGATTGCACGGTCAGCCGCAACGCCAATGGATAAGGCATAGTGCCTGAAACCGGGTGCGTATACGTAATGGATGGTCCCGTTCCTATCACCCGATTATTGTGTAATTCGCGCCAGGTCCAGGTAACCGGTAAAGAACCGGCAACAGATACCGTGCGGTCATTCAACTGCAATGGCTGGTCTTTGCAGGCCTGGCCACTCCAGTCAAAATTCACCTGCAACCCACCGGGATAAATTTTTGCCGTACTGAATACGGAATCGGAACATCCGGCCGGGTTGGTTACTCTTAATCGGACCTGAAACGTGCCTTGTTGTGGATATAAATAAATCGGATGCTGTATGATGGAAGTATCATTCAGGATAGAAGGCACGCCAAAATCCCAATGATAACTATTCACCGCATTATTGGTATGCAGGAAGCCCGCAATATTATCATTACAGTTGATGATCGCATCGGGCTTTCGTATTTCACAATCATACACATTCACCTGGTAATCCTTACGACTCGTATTGATCAGTTTCCCATTCCGGTATTCCTCCATTACCATGGCCAGGGCAAAGGCACCGGTACGATCCGGTGTGCCACTAAAATTCCCCTTTTCATCCAGGGTCATGGGAGGAGCTCCGCCTGCCGGATTCGTTTCCGTAAATCCGTTTCTGAAAAAGAGCGGGAAGAAACTGGTGGTGGCTGCATTTACTTTCATCAGTGATGGAGCCGGTCTGACCACTATCGAATCACCATCCGGGTCTGTAAACTGAAAAGCATATTGTAACGGTTTCCCTTTACAGGCATAGATTACGGAATCATTCAGACTGGCCGGACTGCTGTTAACCTCCACCGTATCATGCGAAGGAATATACGTGACATAGGTTAATGCCTGTCCGCCTACAGGTATCGAATTCACGATTTCCACACCCCCATTCCCCGCATCATTCTGCAGATTACCCAATCCGTTGCGACAGCAAATGGTATAATAAAAAGTAAACCCCTCCGGACTATAGGGCAAACCCACTTGCTGGGTATAGGTCCTTTCTTCGATACAGAAGGTAGGATCATTAATCGAACAATAAGATTTCGAAGAATAAGGAAGCACCCGGATCACAGGATTGGTCATGGTATACTCCCGGTAGATCTGCGGATGAATATTTCGGGTGAGGTCGGTGGAGTTGATCATACTGATCACGGGATCATTCAGATCCGCTTCAGTAAAACAATCGCGGTACAACTTCAGCGTGAGTTCATATACATACTCATTACCGAAACGGTTGATAAACCGGTAACTGATCTGCCCGCCGGCAAACTGTCCGCCGGAAGCAGAAAAAAAATTGATCAGCAATATGAGGGTAATGGCTGGTTTCAGCCTTAAAAACCGCATTGATAAATTTACTAAATCTATTCCGGTGAAAAAACGGGATAGGATAAACGGTTATTTCAGTAATTCAGCAAGTTTGGCTTCGAGGGCCGCGCCGCGGAGCGACTGGGCAATGATCTTTCCCTGCGGATCCACCAGCACATTGAAGGGGATCCCATTGAAACCATAAGCCGCTACCACCGGAGTGTTCCAGAAGGAAAGATCACTCACCTGGGGCCAAGTGAGTTTATCGTCCATGATGGCTTTTAGCCAGGCTTCTTTTTGTCCCGGCCGGTCCAGTGACACACCCAAGATCGTGAAGTTTTTATTTTTGTACTTGTTATAGGCACTCACCACATTGGGGTTTTCCATGCGGCAGGGACCACACCAACTGGCCCAGAAATCCACCAGTACATATTTACCCTGGAATGAACTCAGTTTGATGGTATTACCGGAGGGATCGGGCAGACTGATCTCCGGTGCACTCATGCCAATAAGGTTCGGAGAATCCGCTACTTCTTTTTCCAATATCGCTTTTACACTGGCCACTCCCTGGTGTGTTGGAAATGCAACGGCCAGTTCATTCACGATGCCCGTTACTTCATCATTACTGAGTGGCTGCAGACCAAATCCTTTATTGCCGGCCATGCTTTGATAATAGCCAAGTATCATTATGGATAATGCGGGATTCTTGCTGCCCTGAATCGTGGTTTTGGTAAATGTTTTCATCTCACCGGAGATACGCATGCCTTCCGCATTCAACGGGACATATAAACTATCCGGAGCGTTTTGCTTCATGAGACTGTCTGCCCGGCGGGCCAGCGGAAAAATGGTCTGCAAACGGGAATTGAAGCCCGTCATAAATTCTTTTAATTGCTGACTCACCGGCGAACCCTTCACTTCGTAAGATTCTACAAACTGGCTGTTCTCTTTACTGAAACGGGCATCCAGGTTAATGGATGACACATCATTAATGATCGCTGCAATCGGATACTCGTTCTGGTCCAGCCGGAGATTATACACCCTCGCCTCCGCTAAAGACGTTTTCAGTTTAAATTTTCCATCCTTACCCAGCTCTGCAGAATCCCGGATGACTCCATTCTGAGGAATCATGGGTACTTCTTCCAGGTAGATCATCCGGGCGGTATTATTCGCGATCGTTCCTTTTACTTCAAACTGATTCCCGTCTTTTTTCCCTTTACAGGAAGTCAGCAGGCTGATGGCTGCAATCACAATAACTGAAAATCTCATTCTTTTGAATTTAATCGTTCAAGTAATAAATCATTGGTCATTCTGGGATCGGCCTTGCCCTTGGTCTGCTTCATCACTTCGCCGACAAACAAGGCTAACAAACCTTTCTTCCCTTTCCTGTATTCGGCCACTTTAGCCGCCAGCTTTTCCAACACCGCATCCACTACCGGCACCAGTTCGTTTGCATCAGATTGCTGCAGCAGGTTATTTTCTATGGCGATCTGTTCTGGATCTTTTTCCGGAGATTGCAACAGGGCCGTAAACAACCGGGAAGAAGCCATGGAGAAACTGAGTTTACCTGCATCCACGAGTTGTACCAGTTTAGCCAGTTGTTCCGCTGCAATGGGGAATCCTTCAATCTCCTGGTTGTTTTCATTCAGCCAGGTCTTTACCGGACCCAGCATCCAGTTGGCCGCGGCTTTGCTGTTGGGGGTATGACTGATCACGGTTTCAAAATAATCCGCCATTGTCTTATCCTCAGTCAGTACAGTAGCATCATATTCGGTCAGCTGTAATGCCATGTATTTTTTTATTCGTTCTTCCTGCAACACCGGAATGGCCCCGCGGATGGATTCAATAAAAGCATCTTCAAGATGGAAAGGCGTCAGATCCGGATCGGCGAAATACCGGTAATCATCCGCATCCTCCTTATCCCGGATGGAAAAAGTAGTTCCATTATTGGCATCAAAACTCCGGGTCTGCTGACGAATCACTTCTCCATTTTCAAGTAACCCAATCAGACGGGCCGCTTCCACCTCAATGGCTCTTTTCACATTGCGGATAGAGTTGAGGTTTTTTACTTCAACCCGCGTACCGAGTTTGGGATCTCCTTTTTTGCGAACGGAAATATTGGCATCACAGCGGAGACTGCCTTCTTCCATATTGCCATCGCAGATATCGAGATAGCGTACGAGTTTGCGAACTTCGGTGAGATAGGCAAATGCTTCCTCACTACTGCGGATATCCGGCTCCGTTACGATTTCCACCAACGGGGTACCTGCCCGGTTATAATCGATACAGGTATTTTGTTCATCTACATCATGCAGACTTTTTCCCGCATCTTCTTCCATATGGATCCGGTTCAGCCGTATATTTTTCTCTCCTTCGGTTGTTTTAATTTTTACATACCCGTTCTTACAGATCGGGGTGGTATGCTGCGATACCTGGTAGCCCTTGGGCAGGTCGGGATAGAAATAATTCTTACGGGCGAAATAATTGTGCTTTTCAATTTCACAATGACAGGCCAGTCCCATTTTAATGGCATGTTCAATGGCCCGGCGGTTCATCTTCGGCAAGGTACCGGGATGACCGAGCGTAATCGGACTTACATGGGTATTGGGTTCCGCCCCATAGGCAATGGAGTCGCCACAGAATAACTTGCTTTGGGTGAGCAACTGGGCATGCACTTCCAGTCCCACGACGATTTCGTATGTACCGCTGTTTTCCATTTTAAGAAGGGCAAAAATAACCCATTTAGAGCAGTACAGGAGAGTAAAATACAAGAGGCTGTTTCAACCATATGTCACCCTGAGTGTACCGAAGGGGACATATGGTTGAAACAGCCTCAGTGCTAAGCTCTCGCAGCGGAGTCCTGTTTACAGGTCGGCTGTTTTTATTTTTCTTGGCATTCTTACTTCAATATTCATGGTCTTGCCCCCTCTCAGGAGTTTCACCATAATGGAGGTTTTCTCCTTGCTTTCCCTGATGATCTTTACGGTCTCATCGGTGCTGTTTACCACTTTGCCGTCGATCTCGGTGATCAGATCCTCTTCTTTCAGACCTGCTTTGGCGGCATTACTTTCCTGATCCACTTCAATCACTTTCACGCCTTTGCCATCATCGGTATCCTGTACGGAGAGTCCCAGTTTAGGACCATTACCACTCCAGCTCCAGTTTTGTCCCATGGGTGCTTCAAATACTTTGAAACGGTTCAGCTCCTGTAACTCACGCATATCCGGAAAGGCAGGACTCTTTCCATCAGACTCCAAACGGAATTCCCGGACCAGCGGGCTGGTTGTACCAAAACCAGACATCCCTTTCCATTGGGACAGTTCAGCTGTGGCCTTTTGTTCCTTATTGTCACGCAACCAATGCACCGTTACTTTTTCTCCGGGTTTATGTTTCGCAATGGCAGAAGAAAGATCATCCGGACTTTTAATTGCTGATTCATTGATACGGGTAATGATATCTCCCTCTTTCAATCCGATTTTTTCAGCCGCACTTTCCTTGGTTACTGCGGATACCCTCGCTCCTTTTTCATCATTACTTGTCCCGACACCCAGCATCGCCCGGCTTTCGTCATTGCGAAAAAACATGTTATTCCCATTACTATTGAAAGTCATAGCGCCGCCCCGCGAACCGCGGGTCATGGACAGTGACTCCACATCTTTGAGATTATTCAGCATCACTTTTACTTCATCTTCTTTATATTCTTCAATCGGCTTGCCGTTAATGCTGACTTTGTCCCCGTTGATTTCCACCACGATCTTATCCTTCTTATCGCCTTTGCGGGTGATCGTAATCTGCTGCACTTCCTTTTTCTCTTTTGTTTTTTCCTTTACTTTTTCCTCCGGCTGTGCCAACATAATCGCGGGAGAAAGCAAGGCCAGCACCAGAACCGGCAGCATTGTTTTAAATCGTTTCATACGCATAATCTGTTTTTATTTTTTAACTACGTCAGGTTTCGTAGATCAAATATAAAGAGAAATCTGGAAATACGAAATGTTTCGGGTTTGTGGGGTTGATAAGTTAAAAAGTTGAAAGATTGACAGGGGATACATTGCTGGAGATTACTTACAAACCTTTAATAATCAGCTGAATGCCGATTCTTATCCACTAGTTAAAAATTTGATAAAAAGGTCTTTGCTGGTAAAGTTGAAACACTCCAGGTGATCAAGCAGCTGCCCACCCTTGTCAACTCCTGGAATAGTTGACAGGTTAACAGGTTTACAAGTTGACAAGTAGGGGCTCTTAGAACACTCCTTGTCAACTTGTAAACTTATCAACTTGTCAACTCATACGTTACCGCCGGGTGCCCATCAACAAGCTCCTCGCCCACAAACCTCATCCCACACTTCTCCAATACCTTGATAGAAGCAATATTCCCCGGCATCGCCCGCCCCACAATCCTCCGGAGTCCCAGTTTTTCAAAACCATAGTTGATAGAAGCCATCGCCGCCTCACTGGCATAGCCCTTACCCCAGGCACTTTTAATAAACCGGTAGCCCAGGTCCACTTCATCCCGTTCGGGACGGTACTTTAACCCGCACCAGCCAATAAACTCCATCCCGGGTTTGGTATGTACGGCCCATCGACCATGGTTATACAATGCATACTGGGGCAGGATCACCTGATCCAGTACCTCATTGGCATGGGCCAGGTCCCGGACCGGATCGCCGGTGTACCGGGTAACTTCCGGATCCTCATTGAGGGTATAAATCAACTGCCCTTCTCCGGATTCAAACCGGCGGAGGATCAGGCGTTCTGTTTCAATTATAACGTGCATATACAAACGTAGAGTAGTTTTACTAACCCGAAAATGGTATTGTCTGGTATGCCTGAAACCGTGAGTTTTGCTGAACAATTAAGTGAGCGTTACATGCAGTACTTTATCTCTATTTCCATCATTTGCATTTGTCTGGTCGTTATTTTCTGGGGACTCCGTACCTACAAGGAGAACAGGGAGCTGGAAAAACAGCAACAGAAATACAAGGAAGACGACGATTTCAGATTATACCGCTGAAGCTTACAATAATTTTTTCACGGCTTCAATCACTTCCTGCAATTTATCGACCTGCTGGCCACCGGCTGTAGCCAGTGTTTTCTGACCACCGCCCCCACCTTTGATCAGTGGAGCCACCAGTTCCTTAATGATCTTACCGGCATCCAGATTTTTTGCCGTGACCACCGTTTCCGACATACCTACCGCCACAAAAGGCTTACCCCCGATATTTGCACAAAGCACGGCCACATGATCGCGCAGGTGATTCTTCAGGTCAAAACATAATTTCTTCAAGGCATCAGGGTTGCTGACTTCCACAATATCCCCGATAAAATTCACACTGTTGATGATCTCATCCTTCTGCAACAGTTCATTGCGGATACCTACCAGTTGGCGGGCTTCCATGGCCTCTGCATGCTTTTTAAGTTCCGTATTTTCTGCCTGCAGGCTTTCCACTGCTTTTTGCAGGTCCTTGGGATTTTTCAGTGCTTCTTTCAATGTGCTGATTAGTTGCCCTTGTTCATTGACAAACAACTCGGCCTGTTTACCACAAACCGCTTCCACCCTGCGAACCCCGGCTGCAACAGCCGATTCGCCCGTGAATTTGAAGAGCCCGAGTTCGCCCGTAGCACCCACATGGGTACCGCCGCATAATTCCACTGAATATGCCGGGTCCATGATCACCACGCGTACCACATCTCCGTATTTTTCGCCAAACAATGCCATGGCACCGAGTTTCAGGGCTTCTTCCTTGGGTAAAGATTTTATCACCACCGGAATATTCTCCCGGATTTTTTCATTGACAATCATTTCGATCCGGGCCATTTCTTCATCGGTCACTTTAGCGAAATGCGAGAAGTCAAAACGTAAACGTTCCTCATTCACCAATGATCCTTTCTGGGCCACATGATTTCCCAGTACCTCGCGCAGGGCCGCATGCAACAAGTGCGTGGCCGAGTGATGCAGGGTGGTTTCTTTGCGTTTGGCCGCATCTACTTTCGCGTTCACCTTACCGGATACATCATCGGGAAGGGTTTCCGTAAAATGAATGATCAGGTCATTGTCCTTCTTCGTATCCACTACGGCTACTTCAGTACCGCCGATCGTTAACCAGCCCTTATCCCCTACCTGTCCGCCACTCTCGGCATAGAAAGGTGTTTGCTCCAGCACCAGCTGGTAGCCCTCTTTTCCTTTGGCCTTCACTTTCCGGTATTTCAATACTTCGGTTATTCCTTCCTGTGAATCATAACCTACAAATTGATTCGCGCCTGCTTTCAGTTCAATCCAGTCACCGGCATCCACCGTAGTGGCCGCCCGGCTTCTATCTTTCTGCTCTTGCATAAAGAAATTAAATC
>CAUJFR010000234.1 GCA_963169885.1 Bacteroidota bacterium | reverse complement strand
CATAATGGGAAGGGTTTGTGTTAAGCCTTGTGAAACCGGTTGTAACCGGAATCATATCGAAACCACAGTGAATATTCACGCGGTGGAGCGGTATATCGGGGATGAAGCCATCAGCCAGAAATGGCCGGTTCGTTTTGAAGCGGTGCCAACCGGGAAAAGAGTACTGGTAGTGGGTGCTGGTCCGGGCGGACTTTCAGCTGCTTATCACCTTGCCAGACTGGGACATACTGTTGAAGTATATGATGCAGGTAAACATCCCGGTGGCCTGATGTGGACCGGTATACCGGATTACCGCCTGCCCAAAGAAATACTGGATGCCGAAGTGGACCGCATTGTTAAAATGGGCGTCAAGATCCGGCTGAACTATAAAGTACAGGATGTGCTGACAGAGAAGCAAGCTGGTAATTTCGATGCCGTTTATCTTTCCATCGGCGCCCAATTGATCCGTCCGGAAACATTTCCGCAGGATGGTTCTGTACACATAACCGATGCCTTTGACTTTTTCCGCGAAGCCAAATTGAATTCTTCCCCATATGTTAAGAAAAAAGTGGTGGTGTACGGCGGTGGTAAACTGGCTTTATATCTCTCCCGTATGATCAAGCGCTTCGGTTCTGAAGTATCCGTTTATTTTCCCGGGGATAAAAAAATGATGCCGGCTTACGATTACGAAACCGAAGATGCCCTGGCAGAAGGGGTGGATGTGCAGTTGTTCCGCAGCATCAGTAAAATTGAGAGAAAAAAAATCACCCTTGAAAAAACAAAAGTGGAGAAAGGGAAAGTGGCAGGAACAGGTGAGTTTGAAACCGTTGATGCCGATATACTGATCAATGCCAATAAACAGGAATCTGATACCGGTTTTCTGCGGTCGGCTACCGGGATTAAAGTGAATGAGGATGGAACCGTGGCAATCGATGGACTGAGGATGACCGGCCATGAAGGTATTTTCGCAGGCGGCGATATGCTGCCTGGTGAGAACAGAAGCACCACCATTGCTATCGGACATGGTAAGAAAGCCGCAAAATATATGCATGGTTTCCTGATGCAGGATCCCTACCAGAAACCAGACAAGCATCCGACTGCCGGTTTCCGTAAACTGCATATGTGGTATAAAACGGATGCACCGCAGAAAGAACAGGATAAACTGGCTCCTGCTGTGGCCGTGAAAAGTTTTGATGAAGTGATCAGCGGCCTCTCAGAAAAAGAAGCCCGCTTTGAAGCACAACGCTGCCTGAGTTGTGGAAATTGTTTTGAATGTGATGGTTGTTTTGGTGCTTGTCCTGAAGATGCCATCATCAAATTAGGCAAGGGGAACCGGTATAAGTTCAATTACAATGCCTGCACTGGTTGTGCGGTTTGTTATGAGCAATGTCCCTGTCATGCAATAGATATGATTTCTGAACCTGTTAATTCTACTACAGATGTCAAATAAAAATAAATCAGTCGCCACCATTGATGGCAATGAAGCCGCGGCCTATGTGGCCTACCGCATCAACGAGGTTTGTGCGATTTATCCCATTACGCCTTCTTCCAATATGGCGGAACTGGCCGATGAATGGGCAGCTAAAGGAACAAAAAACATCTGGGGTAACGTTCCCGATGTAATTGAAATGCAGAGTGAAGGTGGTGCCGCAGGAACGGTACACGGCGCCCTGCAGACCGGTTCACTGACCACTACGTTTACCGCTTCCCAGGGTTTGATGCTGATGCTGCCCAATATGTATAAGATTGCCGGTGAATTAACCGCCACCGTTTTCCACGTGGCAGCCCGTTCATTGGCCGCACAGGGTCTATCCATCTTTGGTGATCACCAGGATGTGATGGCCGCCCGTACCACCGGCTTTGCCATGCTGGGATCCGCCAGTGTTCAGGAAGCCCATGACTTTGCGCTTATCTCCCAGGTGGCTTCCCTGAAATCAAGAATTCCCTTTGTGCACTTTTTTGACGGGTTCCGTACTTCACACGAAGTAAATAAACTGGAACTGCTGAGTGATGATCAGATCCGGTCCATGGTGCCCGATGACCTGGTGATTGCCCATCGTGGACGGGGGTTGAATCCGGATCATCCTTTTATACGTGGTACGGCCCAGAATCCCGATGTGTATTTCCAGGGTCGCGAAACCGTGAATACCTTTTATAATAATACACCGGGTATTGTACAGGACGTGATGGATGACTTCGCCAAAATGACCGGACGTAAATACCAGTTATTTGAATACAGCGGAGCCGCAGATGCAGAACGCGTGGTGATTGTGATGGGTTCCGGTGGTGAGACCGTCATTGAAACTGTCAAAGCGCTGCAGAAAGCCGGTGAGAAAGTCGGGGTACTGCATGTACGTCTCTTCCGTCCGTTCTCCATGGATCATTTTGTAAAAGCCATCCCGGCCAGCACAAAGATCATTGCTGTACTGGATCGTACCAAGGAATCCGGGGCAGCTGGTGAACCGATGTACCAGGATGTACTGGCCTCTATGGTCGAAGCCTTCCAGCTGGGAAAAATTAAAACGTTACCGAGAATCGTTGGCGGCCGTTACGGACTTTCTTCCAAAGAATTTACCCCGGCCATGGTGAAAGCAGTATATGATGAATTGAAAAAAGATAATCCGAAGAATGGTTTCACGGTTGGAATTAATGATGACGTAACCTTTACCAGTCTTGAATTTGATCCGGAATATAAACTGGATGAATCAGCCTGGAGACAGGGACTTTTCTTTGGCCTTGGTGCGGATGGTACCGTTGGTGCCAATAAGAACACCATTAAGATTATCGGGGAGAATACGGATCTGTTTGCCCAGGGATATTTTGTGTATGACTCCAAAAAGTCCGGAGCCCGTACCGTTTCTCACCTGCGCTTCGGTCCTGAACCGATCCGCGCGCCTTACCTGATTTCCAAAGCCGACTTTATAGCTTGTCACCAGTTCAATTTTGTGGAGAAAGTGGAAATGCTGGAGTTTGCCAGCACCGGAGCTACCTTCCTGTTGAACAGTCCTTTTGATAAGGATGAAGTATGGAGCAAATTGCCCGGTCAGGTACAACAGCAGATTATCGATAAAAAAATCACCGTATATGTGATTGATGCCACTACCGTTGCCCGCGAAACGGGTATGAGTGGCCGTATCAATACGATCATGCAGACCTGTTATTTTGCGTTGTCCGGTGTACTGCCGAAAGACGATGCGATCAAGCAGATCAAGAAAGCGATTGAAAAAACATATTTCAAAAAAGGCCCGAAAGTAATCGAGCAGAACTTCAAGGCCGTGGATGCCACACTGGCGCACCTGTATCAGGTGGAGATTCCGGCTAAAGCATCCTCTGCCATGGTTGAACTGCTGACCGTTTCGGATAAAGCACCTGCTTTTGTACAAGATGTGACCGCTATGATGATGTCGGGCCACGGGGATGATATTCCGGTGAGTAAAATGACCATTGACGGAACCTATCCGAGCGGGACCACACAATGGGAAAAGAGAAATGTGTCCGACCTGGTGCCGTTGTGGGAACCGGATCTTTGTATCCAGTGTGGTAACTGTGCTTATGTATGTCCGCA
>CAUJFR010000233.1 GCA_963169885.1 Bacteroidota bacterium | reverse complement strand
TATGCCATTCCCATTTCGGGTCGGCAGCCAGGGCCGGTTCTTCAATTAACCGGGTAATCTTACTGAATTTGACACCATAAAATTTTTTCCAGTCTGTGCTGATTAGTTTTTGGATTGTGGTTGCATCTGGGTTGGGAATTCCCTCGAACTGCTGGTACAGGAACCTGAATTTCCAGTAGCTGTATTTACCATCTCCGGTATACTGGTACACCGCATCACCACCGATAATCACTTTGTATTCGGGATACTCAAAGGATTTTTGTTTCATCACCACACCCCTTACATATTCCCAGTTACCGGTACTGCTGTTCCATTGACGGGTGCCGGTGGATTTGGTAAACTTTATTTCCAGTGTATTGCTGTTGGTCAGTTTGCTCTTAATATCCGCTTCAGAGGGTTGAGCAGACAGGTCGGATGAATTGAGGAGCATAAACAGGAGGAAGATTGGGAGTCGCATAATAAGGAGTAATGTCTTATTTCCATTTTACAAAACTGATCCGGCTTTGATTACGAAGGGGCTGATTTTTCATGACGCCGGTCGTGTGAACGGTTAGTTATGAATATCAAGTCCGGTAACCAAAGCCGGTCAGGGTATTTTTTAGTTGCTTCCCTGTGTGGAAGCGGCATTTTTCTTCTCTTTTACTTTTTCGCGGGCTTTTTCTTTGGCTTTTTGTTTTTTGGTCTCCTCTGTTTCTTCTTCAGCGGCTTCTTTCCGTTCTTTCACTTTTTCCAGGGCTTTATCTTTTGCTCTTTCTTTCTGGGCTTCCTGTTTATTTTCTTCTTTCCGTTCCTGGCGTTTTTCCTTGGATTCGGTAATGGCTTTGTCTTTGTACTGTTGTTTGTTGCCACCCTTTTGCCCGTTTCCTTTGCGCCCCCTGTTACCTGTAGCAGCATCACTATTTTCTTCGCTGCCGGCTGGTTCTTCTGCCGTAGCGTTGTCCGGAGTTGTTCCACCCGATTCGCTTTGTGTTCCCGAACCAGGGGCAGCAGGTTTTACAAGGGTGCCGCCGTTTTTCAGTTTGGTACCAGGGGTAGCAGGTTGCTGGCTTCCCGTTCCGGTATTGCCGGGTTCATCGGATTTTACAATTCCCGGCAGTTTGCCTGGCAGACCGTTACCGGTGGAGGGCTTAACGATACCTGGTTTTTTTTCGGGTATAACAGCTCCGTTGGACGGAGTGGTTGCACCACCGGAGGGTTTAACGGTTCCTGTATTGCTATTTGCTTCTGCTTCCAGTTCTTTAAGATACTGGGCGATATCTTCTTTTTCAGCATTGATTTCTCCGGTAACGGTCAGTTTGTATTCGAATTTATTCGGACCAACCGGTTTTACCAGGTGAATGGTAATGTATTTGTCTTCGGTACCATAAAAAACAAACTCTGCCTTTTTGCCAACACCATCCAGTTCTTTCTCTTTTTTGTTTACCATGTATCCTTTACTGTCTTTTACACAAACTGCAATATTTGCCCTGGAGTTCCCGTCAGTTTGTTCAATAGTAATAAAGAGTTTATCATAAAGGCTGGGAACAGAGATAAACGTACGGTCGGTAATGAGTGAACCGGGTATGTTTTTGCAGGGGATGGTTATATACCGGGGACCAACACTACCTTCACCATTGCCCGGAATGGTTCCGGCAATATCATACAGTTTCATCTGAAAGTCAATGGCCACATCTGTCAGGTCACCAATAGCATCTCCGAAAATGAGGCGGGCTGCATCTTTTCGGAATTCCTGGTATTCGCGGTAGGATTTATCAAATGCGGTTTGCACGGTAGAGAAGATACTCTGGCAGCTTTGTGCCATGGCCGCCTGGGTAAGGACCAGGCCTAAAAGGAAAAGGGATAATTTTTTCATTTAAATAGTTTTATATGTTCGGTTCAAAACTATTTTTATATCCCATCCCGGGCCTATATGGTAACCTGAAGAATAAAAAATCTATGGAAACCGGTAGGTTTTGGGGGTTCCATGGCAAGAAACCGGTTTGTCAGTGTTTCAGCGGCCTTTTTTTGATCATGCCGCCCTTGGTATCTTTTACACTGCTCATGACCATAAAGGTATCTGGTTCGATCTTTTCGATTTCCGTGTTGAGTTTATTAATTTCCAACCGGGTGATTACCGTGTAAATGATGTCCACGTCTCTGGTCTCTCCTTTTTTTCCGTATCCTTTTTTTCCGGTGTATACGGTACAGCCCCGACCCATTTTATCGATGATCATCTGGCGGATTTCTTCACTGTGTGAGGATACAATGGTCACACCGATATACTCTTCAATTCCTTCAACAATGAAGTCGAGTGTTTTTGAAGCGGCGAGATAAGTGATCATGGAGTAAAGTGCGATTTCGATGGAGAGAAAGTAGGCGGCGGCAGAGAAGATGAGAATATTGATCAGGATAATGATATCCCCGATCGTGGTGCCCAGTTTACGGCTGAGCCAAATGGCCAGGATCTCAGTACCATCAATTACAGCACCTCCCCTGACACTGAGACCAATCCCTGCCCCGAGAAAGAAACCGCCGAATACGGCCACAAGTAAGTTGTCGTTAGTCACGTTAGGAAAATTCACGGTGGCCAGCACCAGGGCTAAACCGCTTATGGCAATCATGGTCTTGAAGGCAAATGCCTTTCCCATGATCTTATAGCCCATAATGATAAAGGGGATATTTACGGCGATGATCAGCAGGTACAGTGGAATTTTGGTCAGGAAGGAGATCAGCAAAGAAATACCGGTTGCACCCCCATCTATAAATTCATTGGTGAGCAGGAAGCCCTTGAACCCAAATGCGGCGGAGAATACGCCGGCGGTCATTAGCAACAAGTCGCGGATCAACCGCTTTACCGTAATCGTCAGTTCGCGATAGGATTTGGCATAACGGTAGCGAGATATTTTATTTTCGCCATTTGCCGCTGCTGCCTGCGGAACCCGGGTACTTACGTCTATAAGTTTTCTTAAGAATTGCTTCATTCGGTGGGGTTTCGTTGGTATTACCAAATTTACCGAAATCCGGCCGGGAAGCGTATTAAATCAGGAATTATTCGGGCCTATGTTTAGGTATAAATAATATAAATTAATTATTTTCATAACTCTTCACCAGTTAATTGTTATGAAACCTGTTCCTATTCTGCTGCTCTCGTTTGTTTTTACACAAACAGCCTTATGTCAATATCATCCTGTACAGCAAAAAGCGATGGTCGTAAAACGGATGATTGAACTGAATCATCTTTCACCCCGTGCGGTAGATGATAGTTTTTCGAATCGCTTGTTTACTTCCATCATTAACCGGGCCGACGAACGTCGTTTGTTTTTCACCGATGCTGAGTTTAAATCCCTGCAGGCATTCAGTCTGAAACTGGATGATGAACTCAATAACCGGGAATGGGGTTTTTATAACCAGTTTTCAGCCTTGTACCAGCAAGCAATAAAAAGGGCAGATTCTATTCTATTAAAACTGACAGCAAAGCCGTTTGATTTTACAGTGAATGAAACGGTCAGTACCGGCAAAAAAGACGCGTTTGTTTTTGCCGCCGACCGGCCGGCCCTGATCTCGCGCTGGAACCGCTACCTCAAATTCAGGGCACTCGATGCCTTATATGATATCAGTTCCCTGGATACCACCGGCAAAACCGGAATTAAAACAATTATTGCCGGAAATGAATTGCGTGTCCGGGAACAACTGAAAAAAAATGAAGGCCGGCAACTGAAAAGGATACTGGAGCACAGCACCGGCCTGGAAGGCTATATCATGGAACTCTACCTGGATGCACTGGCCGGTTGTTATGATCCGCATACCAATTATTTCTCGCCACAAGGCAAACAGGAATTCCAGGAACTGCTGAGTACGGAGGCTTTATCATTGGGACTGGACCTGGATGAAAATGAAAAAGGACAGATCATCGTGGATAAACTGGCACCCGGAGGTCCGGCCTGGAAATCCGGGGACCTGAATAAAGGGGACATTTTACTTAGTATGCATTGGGAAGGGAAAGAGAATAAGGATCTGACCGGTGCAGGATTGCAGGAGGCCTATGAAGAAATGGAAAAAGCATCCGAAGGGAAAGTGATCATAAAAGTGCAGAAAGCCGATGGTACCAGTAAGACGACGATGTTGCGTAAGGAAAAAATTCAGAATGAGGAAAATGTGGTGAAGAGTTTTATGCTGGAGGGAGAGAAAAAGATCGGTTATATATTGTTACCTGGTTTTTATACCGAATGGGAAAACGAGACCGGTTCCAGTTGTGCCAATGATGTGGCAAAGGAAATTGTAAAACTTAAGAAGGAAAATATTGACGGGCTGATCCTGGATGTGCGCTATAATGGGGGCGGATCAGTCGGGGAGGCCATGGAAATGATTGGCATATTTGTGGATGAAGGTCCGGAAGCAGGGATTAAAACAAAAGAGCCAAAAATTGTGTACCTGAAAGACCCGAACAGGGGAACCATCTATTCCGGGCCCATGCTGTTGCTGGTGAACGGACAAAGTGCATCCGCTTCTGAAATGCTGGCGGCTTCGTTACAGGACTATAACCGCGCGGTGATTGTGGGCAGCCCAACTTTTGGTAAAGCTACCATGCAGCAAATGTTTCCGTTGGATACCATGATAAAAAAACCAACACAACATGACCTGAGCCGTGATATGATCAAGATCACCACCGGAAAACTATACCGGCTGAACGGGGAGTCGGCGCAGAAGACCGGTGTGCAGCCGGATGTGGTATTGCCGGATGCTTTTGATGGTATTGAATACCGGGAGAAATTCAAACCCAATGTACTGAGCAGTGAACCGGTGGCCAGGAACAGTTATTATAAACCATTGCCGGCATTACCGGTGGCCGATCTGGCAGCGAAAAGCGCAGCCCGGATTAAGGCCGATGAAAACTTTAAAGATATCCAACGGATCATTGCCCTGATGATTGCCCGACGTGACAAACAGGAAACCATTTCCCTGAAGACAGATGAATATGAGCAATGGGCCCGGCAGAATGATAAAGAACTGGCCTCCTTAAAAGGAACCGGCCAGGCTTCCGGAAAACTGTTCAAAACAGGGAATCATACCGCTGACAAAAACTCGTTTGTAAATAATGAATACGCCCGGGAGATCAACCAGCAATGGCTGGAGGAAATCGCGGAAGACATTTATATCCAGGAAGCTTTCCAGGTCATTTGTGATTTAATCAAACTACGCACTCCTTAACTAAACCATATAATATGAACATTTATTTCAGATCCATTCCCGTTTTATTGCTTTTTTGTTTCCTGTTCCGGCCGGCACAAAGTATGGCCCAGTCATTTGAAACACCGGTAGAATACCTGGATTATATCGGCAAAGCCAACGAACAACTGACCTTGAAATACATGGTCTATCTCAGCAGCATTTCACACGGAAAAAGTGCACGGAAAGTGGAGAAACGCCGGTTGGAAGTACTGGATGCCATTCATAATACCCGCATGAATATTATGGGTATGCCTCCGTTTAAAGGCGATAAATCCTTTCGGGATACCACGGTAGCCTATCTGAAAATCCTGAACAGTGTGTTCAATGAGGACTTCAGCAAGATTGTTAATATGGAAGAAATCGCGGAGCAGAGCTATGACGGGATGGAAGCCTATATGCTGGCTCAGGAAAAAGCCAATGAAAAACTCCAGGAAGCCGGTAAGCGGCAAAGCGAGACACAAAAACAGTTTGCCAAAAAAAACAACATCAATTTGCTGGAGAATACATCCGAACTGGAAGCCAAAATGAAAATCGCTTCGGATGTGATGCACCATTATAATGAAGTATACCTGATTTTTTTCAAATCATATAAACAGGAGGCTTACCTGATGGAAGCTGTGGCTAAAAAGAATGTCAATGCCATTGAACAGAATATCAACTCCCTGCAGACTTTTGCTGAACAGGGGCTGGAAAAATTAAAAACCCTGAATCCGTATACCAACGACGCATCGCTGGTGACGGCCTGCCGGAATATGCTCAATTTTTATAAGGAAGAAGCAAAGAAAAGTGCTGCCATCAGCGATTTTGTATTGAAGGAAGAAAATTTCAATAAAATTAAAAAGAAGTTTGACTCCAAACCATCTTCCAGCCGCACCCAGCAGGATGTGGATGAGTTTAACAAAGCGGTAAATGACATGAATGCGGGTATAAATAGTTATAACAATACCAATAACGAACTGAATAAAAAAAGGGCACAGGCCCTCGATGCATGGAACAGTACCGTTAAAAGATATATGGATACCTACGTACCGCAACAACGGAAATAAAACTGGATTAAAAAAGCCTGTCTCCTTCATCACGCTACTTTCCACAGATTCAGGAGACAGGCTTTTGACTTATCGCTTAATCAACATCAATTCATCCGGATCACTCTGCGGTTGCCGCCGCCGTTATTCCGGTTCATTTCTTCCAGCATTTTATCCCGCTCGATTTTAAATTCTTCCTGTGTATATTTTTTCTTGCCGCTGGGTTCTTTGATTAGGGCGAGGTCGGTTGTTTCGGTAATACTGCTGGCCAGGTAGACCTGGTCGCCATTGCGCACATCCAGCTCGAGGATCAGCCCGGGCAGTTGTCCCTGGAATTCAGAGGGACCGGCGGATACGGGAATGTCCATAGCAAACCAGGCTACGATCTTCGCCGTATCGTTGATTTCCTTTCTTTCCATTTTTCCGTTGTCCATATTCATGGTCATGCGCTTGCTGATCCGGACGGCTTCCGCTTTTATGCAATTATGGTTCAGGATGGTTTTTGATTCACCCGTCATTTTCCATTTCAGTTTGGTGATGGTATCATCCACTATAAAGGTCTTGTCAAACATTTCTCTTTTTTCCACGCGGCGGCTTTTGTCAAAATTGCAATACAGCACATCATTACTGCCGGCTACCACCATGCGGATCTGCATGCCTCCTTCTCCGAAGGACTGATCTTCTTCGGGTTCCTGTTCGCCTTGTTTCCAGAGCGATTGATTATTTCCAAATACCAGTTCATATTTATCGGTACGGCTGCTGGGCAGCTGCTGTTCCAATCCACCCGGCATACCGGCAAAACTCATCTGGAGTTTAACGGTCCGGGTATAGTTTACCTTACCCTGTGTTTGCTGGGCAGTTAGAGAGGAAATGGTCAGCGCGAGCGCCATTCCGCTTAAAAGCAGTTTTTTCATGTGTTTACTATTTGTCCCAAAACTAAAAAAGGAGAGGTTAACCCACCTTGTTATTAGGTTAATAAAGGTTAACAGGCTTTAAACGCCCCGGGGGAAAGACTATTTTTGTGGGGTAATGAAACGCCGCCGGCTCATACCAGACCCGCTACTGATGCTGATTTCCATCCTGGGGATTGTCGCATTTCAGGTATACTGGTTGCAACAGAATTATGACCGGGAGAAAAAAGCATTGGAGGTCAAAGCAGAAATGCAATTCCGGGAGACGGTCATGCGGTTACAGGTGGCAAAGCTGAAACTGGATGGTGTTAGCTTCGACAGTGCCGGTAAAGACGGAGTACGGATTTTAGTCAAAAATGATGGAGAAAACAGGATACGCGTAAGACCGAGGGAAGGCATGGTTTCAACCATCAATGTCATCCGGGAAAAACTGAATGACTCCTTAAAATGGGAGCATAAGAAACCAAGTAAGGGCGTGATGATTTCCATGGAGACCAATTCAACTTTTTCGGAAGAAAGCGATTCCCTGAAACTGGATATGGCATTCCCAACCCGTCCTCCCCGCCCGGGTAACCACATGTTTAACTTTCTTTACGGAGTCGATTCGTTACAGGATACCTTACGACTTGCAGAAATCGATTCAGCCTATACACTGGCCTTAAAAAAACAAAAACTGGATATTCCATTTTCCATTATCCGGAAGGAAAAAATGGAAGAAACCGAGCATCCGAAATACAGTACGGTTACGATCGGACTGGCCCACCCGGTTTCTTATACGTTGCAACTCGGCAATACCTTCCCTTACCTGATCCGCCGCATTGCACAACCGATTCTTTTTTCCATACTCTTATTGGGGATCACTATTGCGGCCTTCCTGGTGCTGTACCGGAACCTCCGCAAACAACGCAAACTGGCCGAACTCAAAAATGAATTTATCAGCAATATTACCCACGAATTAAAAACCCCGATTGCCACTGTAGGCGTGGCCATTGAAGCGCTGAAAAATTTCAACGCCATTGATAATCCGGAGCGCACCCGGGAATACCTCGATATTTCGCAGAACGAATTACACCGGCTTAGTCTGTTGGTGGATAAAGTGCTCAAACTATCGATGTTTGAGAACCAGGGCATCGAACTGAAACATGAAACATTGAATCTGCGTGGTATCGTCACCGAAGTGGTGGAATCACTGAAACTGCAATTGGAGAAATTCAAGGCAACGGTTGATGTACAATATAACGGAGAAACAGAATTGCGGGGTGACCGGCTTCACCTGCTGAGTGTGGTGTTTAACCTGCTGGACAATGCGCTGAAGTACCGAAGCGCCGAAAAAGAAGTAAAGATTGACGTACAGATCAACGGAACAGTTGATGCGGTACAACTGATCATCCGTGATAATGGAATTGGCATTTCCCCGGAATACCAGGAAAAAATATTTGAAAAATTCTTCCGGGTGCCGCATGGCGATACCCATAATGCCAAGGGATACGGATTGGGACTAAGCTATGTGGCCCAGGTGATTAAAAAGCACGAAGGCACAATTACCGTACAGTCAGTACCCGGTGAAAGCACGGCGTTTACCATCACTTTACCAAAGAGCCAGTCATGAACAAAACCAAAGTATTATATGTGGAGGACGAACTGTTTCTGGGGAAGATCGTAAGGGAGAGTCTCGAAAGCCGTGGCTTTGAGGTGTTGATGGAAGAGGATGGCGCCAAAGTGCTGGAGCGGTTTAAAAAGGATAAACCGGATATCTGTGTGCTGGATGTGATGTTGCCCAATAAGGACGGCTTTACCATTGCCGATGAGATCCGCGAACTGGATGAGGAAGTGCCGATCATTTTTCTCACGGCCAAAACCCAGACCGAAGATGTGGTGAAAGGATTTACCCTCGGTGGCAATGATTATATCCGCAAGCCCTTCAGTATGGAAGAACTGATCGTGCGGATGCAGCACCTCCTGCGGCAGAAAGCAGAGGGACCGCAGAAGATCCAGGGCAATACGGTGACGATGGGAAAATTCAGTTTCCAGCTCAACCGGCAACTGCTGGTAATCGGCAGTGAAGAAAAAAAACTCTCTTTCCGCGAAAGCGAATTATTGAAATTATTATACGAGAACCGCGATAAAATTATTGACCGCCGGGATATCCTCAACCTCCTCTGGGGCAATGACTCCTTCTTCAACAGCCGCAATTTGGATGTCTATATCACAAAACTGCGGGGCTTTCTGAAACCGGATCCTTCGTTAGAAATTATTACGATAAAAGGGGTGGGGTATCGGTTTGTGGTGAGTTAGAAAGAACCAAGATACCGAGAGGACAAAGAAGCCAAGAACCAAGACGCCAAGATCCAAAGAAGGACCAAGATGCAAGAACCAAAGAAGAACCAATGGAAAAAATCCAAAAAAGCACCAATCATCCTGAGAATTTTCACAGAAGGCATTGATTATTTCTTTTTGATGCTTTTTTGAAATTTGTCAGTTGATTTTTCTTTGGTTCTTGGTGTCTTGGCATCTTGGTTCTTTCTCTTTATGTTATCTTCGGGCTGAATGGCTTTACAAAAAATTATATTGGCCGGCCGTGTTTTTACAGGAGAAAACTGGCTGGAGAATTATGCGGTCCTTATTGAGGACGGGGTGATTCAGGATCTCCTGCCGGTGGCGGAACTGCCGGCCGGGATAGTGGTTGAGTCTTATCCCAATGCATCGTTGGTGCCGGCCTTTATTGATCTGCAGATTTACGGGGCTTATGGAAAGTTACTCGCGGTGTATCCGGAGCCGGAGGCCCTGGTTAAATTGAATGACTATTGCCGGTCCGGGGGTGCCCCGCTTTTTATGCCCACGGTGGCGACCAATACCTATGAGGTTTTTTATGCGGCCATAGATGCTGTGCGTGATTACTGGAAGCAGGGCGGGGAAGGAGTGATGGGTTTGCATATTGAGGGTCCGTGGATCAACCCGGTAAAACGAGGCGCGCATATTGAAGAACTCATACATGCACCATCTCTTGAACAGGTCCGGGAACTGCTGGAATATGGGAAAGGCGTGATTCGCATTATTACCCTGGCTCCTGAAATCGTTAAAGCTGAAATCATACAACTGATCCGTTCTTTTGGAATTGTTATTTCAGCAGGCCATAGCAATGCAACTTATGCGCAGGCCAAGACCGGATTTGCAGCCGGTATAACGGCAGTCACCCATTTATATAATGCGATGAGTCCGCTGTTGCACCGGGAACCCGGACTGGCAGGAGCCAGCATGGATGATGACCAGGTGATGGCCAGTATTATTCCCGATGGGCATCATGTCGATTATACCGCTGTCCGGATTGCCAAAGCGGTGATAAAGGAACGTTTATTTGTGATTACGGATGCGGTGACAGATACCGATGAAGGGCAGTATCCGCATCAGCGTAAAGGGGATAAATATGAGTCCGGCGGAATTCTCAGTGGCTCGGCCCTCACAATGCATGCGGCCATGCTGAACCTGGTCAATCATGTACAGGTAGATCCGGGCGAAGCGATCCGCATGTGCAGTCTCTACCCAGCCCGGGTAATGGGGATGGACGATCAATACGGAAAAATTCAAAAAGGATATAAAGCGTCCCTGCTGTTGCTGGACGAATCACTGGAGCTAATCAAACTGCTATGATCTTTATGCATTCATTCAGAAAAAACGGGTTTGTTATTTTATGCCTGCTGGCGACCATTCAGTTATCGGCCCAGGGTTTTCGTGGTCAGTATTCCCCGGCTATGAAGAATACTTATTTCGGGGTCAATATCGGATCTATCAATTATCCCTTTTCCACCAAACAATTACAGCCTGGCAATACGGTCGGATCTGTAAAAGTACCACACACCGCTGTCCGGCTGGTGCTGGTGGGACATGAGTTCAGTAAAAACATTTCTGCACAGATCACGTATATGCGTCCGGTGAAATGGGTGGAATACCGGAATGTCAACAATACCAATCAGACCCTTACGGTCTGGATGAATGTGGCAGGATTGACAGTAGCGGGGAAACTACCATTGTCTAAAAAAATAACCTTGTTTACTGAGGCGGGCCTTGGCCTGATCATGCGTCGCGGTTTTAATATGAATAACCAACCGGTGGTGAAAAGTGCCTCGTATGCAACCGGATTGTTTGGTGCCAACCTCCAATATAAACTGAATCATAAATGGGATCTGCAGATCGGTACCACCTATTCGCCAGCCAAAAATAGTGAATTGCAGCCGGCCACTACGTTTCATTCAGCCGGTTTTCATTATACATTGAGGGATCTGACCAAAGAAAGGGTGGAGCTGGTGAAAAAAGCAGGCTATCATTTTCCCAAACAGATCCTGTCGGTGGCTTATGCTTCGAATGTCCTTGGCTATGGTGCCAATAATTTTGTATCCAAAGGGGTGGTTCCCATTTTCTGGGG
>CAUJFR010000232.1 GCA_963169885.1 Bacteroidota bacterium | reverse complement strand
CCGGATGTCTTTTCAATAAACCGGACCAGGCTCCTGAGTTCATTTCGCAGGGTTTCAAATTTCATCACCGACTGTTCCTGCCACCAGGCGGCTGTCTGAACGAGTTTTATCAGGTCCATTTTTGCCGCTACCAGGGGAATGGCTCCTCTCTTGCTGAGCGCTCCCGCTAAAACTATGGTCTCGTTCATCCATTGGTCTGATACACCCCCTTTTTGCAGATAATCCAGCTGCAGGTTGAAACAAAGCTGATCAAAACGTTTAGCCTGTTCATCATCCCCGGCTTCAAATACAAGTGGGGCAAGATGATCCAGGATTTCTTTTACTTCCAGTTCATCGAGTGCATTCCAGCGGTGTATATCCCGATACTTCTCTACCATTCGCCAATGCTGACGAACCAGGAAACTATCTTCATTCAACCGGTTAACCTGTTCATGTAGGAAGCGTTTCAGGTCTTCGGCATAAGTCAGGTAGGGGATACCTCCTTTCTTTTGCAGCAGGTGAATAAGTTTAAGTCGTTGTTCAAAAAGACGTTCGGTCAGCGACCGACCTTTCTTTGTTTCTAAGCCTTTCGGCTTATTGCCAAAAAACTCAAAGTTCTCGCAGAAGTCGAAGATGATAAAGTTTTCCTTATCCTGCCCGGGACCAAACAGGTCCTTGCAAAGCCGGGTACCACGACCGATCATCTGCCAGAACTTGGAACTTGACCGGATCGGTTTATAGAATACCAGGTTGACACATTCCGGTACATCAATACCGGTGTCAAGCATATCCACCGATACGGCAATATGCGGGGTTTTATCCTTTTCAGAAAACGCCTTAAGAATGTCATGGGCGTATTCCTCGTAGTTGTCAATTACTTTACAAAAATGACCGCCCAGTTGCGGGTACTGCTTATCAAATCGTTCCTTTATAAACAATGCGTGTTTATGACTCCGGGCAAAGACAATAGTTTTCCCGAGCCGGTCACCACCCGCTACCTTGATCCCGTTTTCCATCAAGTAGGCCAGTACCTGATCTACCGTATTCTCATTAAACAACCAGGTGTTGAGCGCAGAACTGTCAATCTCATCGGGGAACTCACCGGTTACCGGATCGGCAAACATTTCTTCGTAGCGGGTCCGCTCTGCGGTACTCAGTTCATGGTATTTGATACCCTCCCGGTGAAATTTAACCGGTACTGAAACGCTATAGGGCGGTACGAGGAACTGGTCTTCAACAGCCTCTTTCAATTCATAAGCATAGGTGGGAATATTGGGCTCCATTCCAAAGAGGTGGTAGGTATCCCGGTCACCCTCGGCCTTGGGGGTGGCGGTCAGTCCCACCCGGTAGCCATCAAAATACTGGAAGATGGCTTTGTACTTGTTGTATACGGAGCGGTGTATCTCGTCAAATATAATAAGATCAAAATGCCCGATGCTGAAATGACGCTGGCTGTCGTCATATTCCTTATCAATCAGGTTGATCATGGTCTGGTAGGTACTGAAGACCACGCGGGCATGCAGGTTGTCTTTTTCTTTGGTCAGGTCAATGGCCGGAAGATTGGGCAACAATTTGGTAAAAGCATTCTTGGCCTGGTACACCAGCGCATTCCGGTCGGCCAGGAATAAGACCCGCTTTGCCCAGTTGTTTTTGCTTAATACATCTACGAGTGCGGCAGCGGTTCTTGTTTTACCGGTACCGGTGGCCATTACCAGCAGTGCATCTCGTCCGCGGTTTTCCAGTACACGGCCCACACTGCGGATGGCTTCTATTTGATAATACCGGTCAGCTATTGAGGCGTCAACGGGTGCCTGTGACAGGGGGCCACGGGTGGACCGGCGCTGGATCAGCAGTTCCAGTTCCTCTTTTTTATAGAAGCCATAGATTTCCCGGGCCGCATACCAGGTATCGTCCCAGATATAGGTTTCAAATCCGTTGGTATAAAATATTACGGGGCGTTGTCCATGCATCCGTTCCAGGCAATCCGCATAGAGTTTGGCCTGGTTGGCGCCCACCCGGGCATCCCTGCTGGTCCGCTTGGCTTCCACCACGGCCAAAGGTTTGCCATTATCGCCCCAGAGTACATAATCCACAAAACCGGGTCCATCGTTCTTCCCATCGCCGGTGGGCATGCCGTTAACAGGGTATTCGGCCACGTCAGGCCCTTTGGGGTCCCAGCCTGCTTCCTGTAAAAGGAGGTTGATATAAATTTCCCGGGTAATGGCTTCATTGGGATCCGGCGGAGGGGGTACTTTGGTATGCTGTTCCTTGATCTGCTGAATCCGTTGCAGTTCTTCTTCTTTCTGTTTCAGCAATTCCTTGGCCTGCTGAAACTGTTCTTCCAGTTCCGCTATCCGGTCTTTGTATTTGGCAACAGGTGCTTCCCGGGGAATCAGGCCGGCATCAAAAACAGGTATGACCGGTTTGCTATCACTGTACACCCGCATTACCCAGCCCGTAAAGCCATGCATGATTTGCAGGGCATGTAAGGCTTGCTCCGGGTATACCCTGGCGGAAGCATGTACGGCATCATTCCCCAGTTTGCGCACCAAGTTCACCTGTTTAAACAGGGAGGGCGCCAGCAGGTCTCTTAAATCCTGGTTATGCAAAAGGGAGTTGAGGGAAGTATCATACGGCATTTCTAAATCCACATCATTCTCATAGAGCCAGCGGATCCATTCTTCGAGGCTTTTGCGGCAGAGAACTGCGGAGTAGGAGGGAACAGTAAATGTGTGCTTCTCTGCCTCTTGTAGTGTTGCAGCCAGCTTCCTAAATTGGTTGATGCTAATATGATGGAAATTGGAAATCAATTATTGAAACTTTTAGAAATTAATGCATCAAACAGAGATTTGGATGAGTTACATGTTTTGGAATGAAGAAGTTTTAATTTTTCTAATTTAATTATTTTTTCGCCGAATGATATTTGCAACTTCAATGGAGGAAGATAAACTTGAAACTGGTTAATCTTACTTAATGTAAAACGTTGAATTGCAGCCCCTGCCATAAATTCATTAATCAGCTTGCCTTTCACTCTATTATTGTTTAACCAATATTTTAGAAAAACACTAGTCAATACACTTTGATTTGGTTTTATTAATGCCAAACTTGAAAGCATGCTAAATTCAAAATCATATTCATTAATAGCTGCCAAACCTGTAGTAGCACCATCTTTAATATAAAGGACATCCCCCTTCTCTGGTCTACATCGTTTATAAATTTCTTTATGCTTATTTTCGTCTATATATGTTGGGTTGGCAAAAAAATCAAGTCCATACTTTTTTAAGTGTTTTGCGGTAATGTATGGCACACCAACAGGAACTGATGGCGGTGAAAAAT
>CAUJFR010000231.1 GCA_963169885.1 Bacteroidota bacterium | reverse complement strand
GCCAGCCACTCCCGCAAAACGGGCTTTTGTTGTAGAATAAAACTAAGCGTTCTTGTAAACTCATCAAATTCCAGTTGCTTGTCTGTCAGGTAGAGCAGGTCCACCGGACTACCTATGCTGATGGAAGCCGGCCATTGCTGTGTACCCAATTTCTTACTCTTCCAACTTTCCCATTCAATGGTCCAGCCTTTGCGGTCAGCTGTTTTTTCGAGTGATTGATAATAACGCACCGCTTCGTGCAATGCAGCAGTTGTGGCGGGTCGTTGTTTGCCGCCGCGGAGAATCACCTTATTATAGGGCGTGCCAAGAATGTAATTGCTCAGGTATTGATTATATGCATTGGATAATTGGTGCTGGAATATATCATGCATACGGTTTGTTTTTTTTCAATTTACAATAATCTCAATAATTATGTCACCCCTTATATCATTCTGTTTACACATTTACTCCCGACTTCACAAAATGTAACCCAGTCTTTTCTGTCAATTAGTATATTGATTATCATATTATTATCGATTGAAATACAATATTATCCAGCCATTAGATGAAAATATTCATCTATTAAACTGAAAAAAATCGTATCTTGAATCAAACGCCTTGTATGCAGACGCTCCGTAAAAAATTCAGCGACCTGAAACTGAAAGATGGGTTATCCATCGTCAACAGCGCCCGGAAAGGGGTGCGACCTGCTCTATTTTATTCATTTTCAGACTCCGTGAATATGCCGGAAAAAAACCTCGCTTCACTCCTGCATATCCACCCCCGTACAATCAGCAATTACAGGGATAATAAAAAGAAACTGAATCCGGTGGAAAGCGAGCACCTGCTTAAACTGATCTATCTCTTTACTACGGGTGAAGAACTCTTCGGCGGTATTGAACCCTTTAATCAATGGCTCCATACTCCCAACTGGCAGGACAAAGACAAGCCAGTCGATTGGCTCAATACACCTGGCGGTGTGGACCTCGTGCTGGAAGATGTACAACGTTTATCTTATGGTTATGTAGTCTGAACGATATGCTCGTCTACCGGATCATCCCCACTATCTACAGCAAATCCCTTCATGCACCCGGATTGGCTGGCCGCTGGAACGGTGCCGGCCGGAAAGTGATCTATACTGCAGAGTCAATTCCCGTGGCTTTTATGGAAAATATGGTCCGCCGGAAAGGGCTTGGCTTCAATGATCTGTTCGCTATTATGGTTATTGACATACCAGATACGCTTGCTGTAAGTGAAATAGCGCCTTCCTCATTAGCAAAAGGATGGCGGGACTATAAGGATTACAGCATTTGTCAGGCAGCAGGAAACAACTGGTATGACCAGGGCAGCTCCCTGGTACTGAAAGTTCCCTCCGCCATTATTCCAACCAACTACAACTATGTGCTGAATGCCACACACCCCGATTTCCGGCTTATAAAACTACTCGGCAGTTCTCCGCTGATTCCGGATGAACGGATTGAAGAGATCCTGAAAATGTATACCCCGAAATGATAAGGGTGCCTGGCTAAAAAAAACATTTATTGGCTACAAACAACTGACAACTGAAAAAGGTACAACCCTCACGGTATTGTACCTCTCTGTCTCAACCTTCGCTGTCCAATCCAAACTTTCTTTTACTTATCTCAGTCCGGCCGGTTGCTTGACTGCTTTTACTGCTTGAGCCGGCCGGGTCATGGCCCTGGAGACCAGGAACCCAAACATATTGGTGAGCATCCAGCGCGGGGTGGTGAACTTGCCCATGATGTCCATCATATTGTTCCACTTACCGGGTATGACTGCCTGCTTTTTGCCCAGGGCTTTTAACGCCTTGCGGACAACCGGCTCCACCCCCATCTCTATAATGGGCATCTTGCTGAAATCCATTCCCTTCATTCCCTGAGTCATTTCGGTTTTGGTGAGTCCGGGTGATAAGACAGTTACATCCACCCCCTTTTTCTTCAACTCATAATTCAACGCCTGGCCAATACTCAATACATAGGCCTTGCTGGCTGAGTAATTGGCAAAATAGGGAACAGATTGGTGGCCAAAAGTGGAGGATACAAAAATGATCCCGCCCTTTCTTCTTTCCGCCATCTTGCCCCCGAAAATATGCGCCAGCTGCATCGGGACCAGCGCATTGAGTTTGATGGTATTTGATTCCATTTCATAACTGTTGCTGACAAAATCACCATGCACTTCCAGCCCGGCATTGGGAATCAATAAGCCGATCTGAATATTCTTTGTTGCTGCCACAATGGTTTCCACAGCCCGCTCATCCAGTAAATCCAGCCCGATGGTTTTTACATCAACCCGGTACTGCCTGTTGATGGTTGCAGCCAGCTCATCCAGCCGGCTGACCCTCCGGGCTACCAATACTAAATTAAATCCCATGGCGGCCAGCTGCCGCGCAAACTCTGCACCAATGCCGGATGAGGCGCCGGTGATCAGGGCATAATCCCCGTATTTATTTTTAAACGCTTTCATACTTTCAATTTTTTATGTTAATACTATTTTGTTCTGCAAAGATGTGAATGAACTAATACAGCTTCTTTGAAGACAGGCTCATTTAGTTGCTTATTTGGTTCAATGAATATGATACAGATCCTGGTTACTTAATAAGCAATTCCAGTTTTTCCCGTATTGTACTTTCAGGAACCAACCCGGTTATCCGTTCAGTGATTTTCGACTGCTTCATAAAGAACAAGGCCGGTATACTTTTTACTTCAAAATAGGCGGCTAATTCCCTGTTCTTGTCCACATTTACTTTTTGTATTTCAATTCTTCCCTCATATTCCTGAGCGAGTTTTTCAACCGTTGGCAAAAGGGCCTGGCAGGGACCACACCAGTCTGCATAAAAATCCAAAAGAATTGGCTTTTCCTGTTTTTTCAACCTGTCGAAATCTTCTATACTTTCAATTGCTTTCATAATAATTTTTTATTGTTACTTGTCAGGTAAAACAGCCATTCCATCATTCACATTTTAAACGGATAGCTGTCTTACGTTTAGTTTCTTCCGGCCATTACTCCGCCATCAACATCCCAGATGGCTCCGGTTATCCAGGAGGCTTTATCAGATAAAAGGAAGACAATTGTTTCAGCGACCTCCTGTGCTGTTCCAAACCGGCCGATGGGATGAAAACCATGGAAACCGGCGAGTGCCTTTTCGGCTTCTTCTTTACCCCCAAATACGCCATGATATACAGGCGTGTTGACAACGGCCGGAGAAACGGCATTAACCCGTATACCAAATTCAGCCAATTCCATGGCCAGGTGCTGCGTCAACGAATGTAAACCGGCTTTTTGCATAGAATAGGCCGATGATGGCGTGGCCTTGATGGCCTGTTTCGCCCACATGGAACCTACATTAACGATCGCACCCCCGTTCCCGTTTTTCATCTTTTCAGCCACCGCCTGGGTTATAAAAAAGAATCCCCTGTTCAGGTCCAGGTAGGAATTATAATCCCCGATACTGTGATCCAGAAAAGCTTTGGGGGCAAATATGCCCGATGCATTCACTAAATAATCCAGGCTGTCTAATCCCTTTATCATTTCTTTCAGATCGGCAATGTCCTCACGCCGGGTAATATCTGCCTGATGTTTAAACAGGTTGGGCTTATCTGAAACAGTGGCCACATTTCTTCCAACAATATGAACAACGGCTCCTTGCTCAAGGAGCAGGTCAACGGTTGCTTTTCCAATACCACTAGTGCCACCAACTACCAGGGCTGTCATTTTTATATCCTGTGTCATTTTAAATTATTTTTCTTGATTCTTATATATTACACCGTTTGCTATTTGTCCATCATATACCCCCGGATTATACAACTCCATATAAATTTCCGGCGCGGGCAGACGGCAAAAATTAAACTTGGTATAAAGCCAGCTGGCCGTGGAAGTCAGCAGTATCCACCGTCTTAATCCCTGCAGATCCGGATGCTCCATCACTTCCGTCATTAATTTTTTAGAAAGCCCCCGGCCCCGATACGCTTCCAGCACATACACATCTCCCAGGTAGGCAATCGTTGAATAATCAGAGATTACACGGGCAAAACCAATCTGCTTCCCCCGGTGGAATAAACCAAAACAAAGGGAATTCGCTACCGATCTTCGCACGGTATCCAACGGAATATTATTACTCCATCCTGAATAATTGGCCAGGAAATGATGAATCGCCTGTATATCCATCTTTGACCGGTCTGTCGTAATCAGAAATTCGCCAACCACTCTTTCTATGATATG
>CAUJFR010000230.1 GCA_963169885.1 Bacteroidota bacterium | reverse complement strand
CTATGTGACTCCTTTTTTACTCTTATAGCGTTGCCCCAATTCAGATCAGTTCTGACTGTCATGCTTTCGGGGCTTTAATGAAAAACTAAACCTATGTGTTAAAAAAATCCGCGAAGCGGATGGCGGCTTCGCCGCTTTATTAACACATAGGATTATAGGTACATAGGAGACACATAGAGAGAAAATGTATTTCTATGTGACTCCTATGTTACTCTTATAGCGTTGCCCCCATTCAGATCAGTTCTGACTGTCATGCTTTCGGGGCTTTAATGAAAAACTAAACCTATGTGTTAAAAAAAATTCGCCTCTTCTGAGACAGCCTTCTGAAAAAATTACAGAGGAATATTTCCGTGCTTTTTCCTTGGTCGTTTCGCCACTTTATTTTCCAGCATGGCGAATGCCTTGATCAGTTTCTTCCGGGTCTCCCTCGGCTCAATGACCTCATCAATAAACCCTCTTTCGGCAGCCGTATACGGATTGGCAAAGAGTTCCGCATATTCCGCTTCTTTCTCAAGTAATTTTTTGGCCGGGTCTTCGGCAGCAGCTATTTCACTTTTGAAAATGATCTCACTCGCTCCCTTGGCTCCCATTACAGCGATCTCCGCAGTCGGCCAGGCATAGTTCATGTCGGCCCCGATATGTTTGGAGTTCATAACATCATATGCTCCGCCATAGGCTTTCCGGGTAATCACGGTACAGCGTGGCACTGTAGCTTCACTCAGTGCATAGAGCAGTTTGGCGCCATTGGTGATAATTCCGTTCCATTCCTGATCGGTACCCGGCAGGAAACCCGGCACATCCACCAGCACCAGCAGCGGAATATTGAAGCAATCACAGAAACGGGTAAAACGGGCCCCTTTCTTGGAACTTTCAATATCCAGTACGCCGGCCAGGCTCATTGGCTGATTGGCCACAATGCCGATACTCCGGCCTGCGAGACGGGCAAAGCCCACCACAATATTTTCTGCATAATATTTATGTACTTCAAAGAAGGAATCAATATCACAGATGCCATTGATCACACTGCGGATATCATAAGGCTGGTTGGCACTGGCAGGAACAATTGTTTCCAGTACTTCCCGGGTTTCGTCGCCTAATGTATAGGGATACTTCACCACCACATCCTCGCAATTCTGCGGCATATAGCTCAGCAAGGTCTTCACCTGGTTAATGCAATCCATATCATTCAGTGCAGTCAGGTGGGTAACCCCTGATTTGGTAGAGTGCGTGGAAGCACCACCCAGTTCTTCGGAGCTGACTTCCTCGTTGGTCACCGTTTTCACCACGTTGGGACCGGTGACAAACATATAACTGGTATTTTCCACCATGATAGTAAAGTCCGTCATGGCCGGAGAATACACGGCACCACCGGCACAGGGCCCCATGATCGCGGAGATCTGGGGAATCACTCCTGAGGTTTGTACATTGCGGTAAAAAATATCCGCATAGCCTCCCAGTGAACGTACGCCTTCCTGGATACGGGCACCACCGGAGTCATTCAATCCAACCATCGGGGCACCAGCTTTCATGGCCATATCCATGATACGGCAGATTTTTTCCGCATGGGTTTCTGAAAGTGCTCCGCCAAATACGGTGAAGTCCTGGGCAAAAACATAAACGAGTCTGCCGTTTACTGTACCATATCCGGTGATCACTCCATCGCCATAGAATTTCTGGTCTTCCATTCCAAAGTCCTTGGTCCTGTGGGTGACGAGAGCCCCGATCTCTTCAAATGATCCGGGATCCATCAACAGTTCCACCCGTTCGCGGGCGGTCAGTTTACCTTTCTTATGCTGGGCATCGATCCGTTTTATACCGCCACCGAGTTTACCTTCTTCCAGTTTTTCCCTGAGTATTTCGATTTTCGATTTCATTGTTGTAGGTTTTGTGTAGAGTGATGATTTTTTTCACTTGTCTTTTCTTTGTCATGGTTCGACACGCTCACCATGACAAGTGCTGATCGTGTCACCCTGAGCATGCCGAAGGGTGACGAAGAGAGTGCCCTTTCTTGGTCATGGTTCGACAAGCTCACCATGACAAGAGCCGCCCTAATGCGCCAGTCTCCTTTTCCAGCTCGTAGACTTATGATCCACGGGGCTGAGTTTCTTCTGTTGCTCCTGCCAGTATTTCAACGCCATCAGGGCAGCGACTTCAGCATTTGCTTTTTGTTTCTCTTTTATTTTTTCCGGTGTATAATAATTCTTTACAAAGTGCGTATCAAAATTTCCGCTGAAGAACGCATCGTGCTCAAACACAAATGTCCCAAATGGCAATGTAGTAGCCACGCCTTCGATCTTGTAGTCTTTGATGGCCTGCAGCATTTTCTGGATGGCTTCCGTTCTGGTCTTTCCATGCACCACCAGTTTGGCAATCATCGGATCATAATAAATAGGGATGGTCATGCCTTCTTCATACCCGTCATCCACACGGATGCCTTCTCCTACCGGTTTCTGGTATTTTGTAAGTGTACCGATCGAGGGCAGGAAATTATTCAGCGGATCTTCGGCATACACCCTAAGTTCAATGGCATGTCCGTTGGGTTTGATATCATCCTGGGTCACGGATAATTTTTCCCCACGGGCAATGCGGATCTGTTGTTCAACCAGGTCGAGCCCGATGATCATTTCAGAAACCGGGTGTTCCACCTGCAGGCGGGTATTCATTTCCAGAAAATAAAAATTCAGTTTATCATCCACCAGGAATTCCACCGTGCCGGTGCTTACATAATTACAGGATTTAGCCACCATCACGGCCGCTTCCCCGATGCGGTCGCGCATTTCCGGCGTCACCACGGCTGATGGCGTTTCTTCCACCACTTTCTGGTGACGGCGCTGGATGCTGCATTCGCGTTCGAGACCATGAATCACATTTCCATATTTATCGGCCACCACCTGTACCTCGATATGGCGGGGAGAAGTCACATATTTCTCAATAAACACCGAACCATCCCCGAAGGAGGATTTGGCTTCACTGATCGCCCGTTCCATTTGTTCCTGCATATCATCCGCGCGTTCCACAATGCGCATCCCTTTACCACCACCCCCGGCAGAAGCTTTGATCAGGATCGGATACCCGATTTTATTGGCAATTTCAACGGCTTCATTCACATCCTCAATGGCATGATCGATTCCCGGCACCATGGGAATATTGTATTTTTTCACACTGTCCTTGGCGGCCAGTTTGGAACCCATCACCCGCATAGCTTCCGGTGTAGGGCCGATGAATTCAATACCTGCATCGGTTACTTTCTGGGCAAACTCGGCGTTTTCGCTCAGGAAACCATAACCGGGGTGAATACCATCCACACCAAGTTCTTTACTGATGGTGATGATTTTATCTCCATTGAGATAAGACTGACTGGAAGGAGCCGGGCCCAGGCAAACTGCTTCATCAGCAAATAATACATGGGGCGCATGACGGTCTGCATCAGAATAAACCGCTACGGATTTAATACCCATTTTACGGATCGTGCGCATAATACGAAGGGCGATTTCTCCGCGGTTAGCCACTAATATTTTTTTCATTAGAATTATTTTAAAGTTGAATTATTCGAGTTCCACGAGCACCTGGCCTTTATCCACGGCTTGTCCGGGAGTTACCGCAATACGTTTTATTACTGCATTTGTCTGGATCATGATACTGTTTTCCATTTTCATGGCTTCCAGGATCAGGATACGGTCTCCTTCCTTCACTTCCTGTCCTTCCTTCACCGCAATATCCAGAACGAGTCCGGGCATTGGCGCCTTGATCTCTTTTATATGCTTGGTGGACGCACTGCTGAAACCCATACTGTCCAGCATCTGGTCCAGCGGATCTTTTATTTCCATGTCAAAGGATTCGCCGTCCACTTCCAGTTTGATCTTTTTCCCATTGATGTCTGCTTCCAGCAGTCGGGCATTCACGGAACGGTGATCCATGATCAGGTTGAATTCTCCGGGTGATTTTTTAAAAAAGTCAGCGGCATCGATCGTTGCCTGATCGAAGAAGAAGACAAAATCATTTGCCTTCACCTTATAGGTTTTAGTTGATTCTGACATAATACAGGGGATTTATTGGTAAGTTACCTGAATTTAAAAAGATGAAACGCCTTTTCATATAACAGGGCCCGGGTGGGCTTTTGTGGAAAACAAGCCGGCTTTGTGCCGGTAAGTGGAAAACAATCGCTATGCAAGGTTGACATTTACAGGCTGTTATTAGATGATTATCCTCATTCAATTACCAAATTAATATCAGTTCCGCGGATTGTCAGGGAAAAGTCAAAAAACAGGAAAACGTAAGAAATGCTGTAGAAAAGTGAAGAAAACCCGGCTATCCACGTCCGTTTTTTCCTTTCTCCTTGATCACATGAATAACACTATGCACATTCACTTTCCATGCTGGCAACAGGTGTACCAGTAAAATTTCCTCCAATAATTCAAGCAGGGTTATACTGGCTGCAATATAAAAAAAGAGTCTGGAGGGCACCCCGGTAAAAAAAGTAAGAATCAGAAAACTTCCTTGTAACAGCGCGGCTGTTTTTGCCAGCCAGGTATGAAAATTAGACATGCGGCCATAGCGGCATAGTGCATAAGCTAACTGGATCAGAAATACAAACACAAGCACAACCAGGATAAACATATTTGCCAGTATAAAATCAGGATGAATAACACTAAGCCCGGTCAATGCCACTGCAACGGTAAGATCATCTCCAATTGAATCCAGTTTAGTCCCTGCAATACTGGTCACCCCAAATCGCCTTGCCAGGAACCCATCAATCAGGTCAGTAAAAAAACTGAGCGCAATCCCCCACTTAAACCATTCATATTTCCCGGTGAACAATAACCATAGCAATACCGGAACTGTAACAATGCGATACAGCGTAATGGCATTTACGAAGTAATATGGCTTGGGGTGACTGGGCAAGTGGTTGATCGATTTAGAGGGTTCTTTCGTACTTCGTACTTATGCAAGGTGTTTTCGGAACCATTCGCCTGCGATTTCGGCCACTTCCTGCAGTTTGCCGGGTTCTTCAAACAAATGGGTGGCTCCATCAATCACCACAAGTTCTTTGGTACAGGAAAGACGTTCAAGCGCCTGTTGATTCAATTCGGTCACTTCATCATCGAGTGATCCTGTTATCAGCAGTACTGGTGCTTTCACCAATGGCAGGGCACGGAATGCCAGGTCGGGTCGGCCACCGCGCGACACAACGGCTTTAACAGTTCCAGGCATCAGCGATGCAGCGCCTAAAGCAGATGCGGCACCGGTACTGGCACCAAAAAACCCAATATGGTAATTACGGAATACAGGCTGCGCCTGTATCCAATGCGTAACACCCGCCAGCCGCTGGGTGAGTAAACTGATATCAAAGCGGGCGGAATTGGCAATGCTTTCCCGGGAAGTCAGGAGGTCTACCAGTAATGTGGCAATTCCCTTTTCATTGAGTAATTCAGCCACATACTTATTGCGGGGACTAAAACGACTGCTGCCGCTTCCATGAGAGAAGATAATAATACTGTCAGCATTTTCCGGCACTTCCAGTCTTCCTTCCAGGGTAACTGAACCCAGTGGTATAAACACATTTTCGCCTATTTCTTTTTTCATAATGGGGAAGCCGGTATTTGCCGTATTACCGCTATGAATGTACAGTGAGAATCAACAGTGCCGCAGTGAGTTCACTCATATAGCTGAATGAATCTGGTCATAATAAACCGGCAATGAACCGGGACAAAGGGGTCCGTTTATGCAAAAAGAACTAGCTTTAAACAAAGGATTTATGTATGCCGGTCAGTTATCTTATTTACGGTTCGGGTGGGTTATTGGTTCTTACATTGCTGGTTTATCTTTTCAGCAGACGGAGAAAAGACTGATCATTTCTTTTTTTTCTTTGACGGTGCCATCAGGTCACGGATTACCACAGAAGCAGCCACTGCGCCGAATACAGCTGGTAAATAGGAAATGGTTCCGTAGGCCGACTTCTTATAATTCTTGCCGTCTGTCAGCATCAGGCTTTCTTTAATCGGTTCCTCCGGGGAAAAAACGGCTTTGATCCCTTTTCGGATTCCATAATTTCTTTTCAGTTGTTTACGCACCTGCTGGGCAAAAGGACAGTTATAGGTTTCAGAAATATCCACTACCTGCAGCCGGGTTGGATCGAGCTTGGCCCCGGCACCCATGCTGCTTACCACCGGCAAGCCACTTTCATAAGCCAGTTTAATGAACGTAATTTTTGGGGTAATGCTGTCAATCGCATCAATGATATAAGAAGGACGCTGCAGCAATTGCTGTTCCACCATGGCCGGATTGATGAATTCCCGTACAACTTCCAGCACCAGTTCAGGATTAATAGCCTTGAGCCGTTCCGCCATGATCAGGGCTTTAGACTCTCCGTGGTTGGTGGCCAGTGCCGGTAACTGCCTGTTACGGTTGGTAGGATCCACCACATCCCCGTCAATGATCGTCATCTTCCCCACCCCACTGCGGGCAATGAATTCAGCCGCATAGGAACCAACGCCCCCAAGTCCCACCACCATTACATGTGACTGAGCCAGGCGCTGCAACGCTTCTTCCCCGATTAATAAGCTGGTCCGGGATAACCAGGAAAAATCTCTTGTCATAGTAGAACCGCGTTGCCGAAAACTGTTTCCGCATTTTGTTGAATCTGCAAAGCAAGGGAATTGTGGTCAATTGATAAAGCATTTGCCGCCAGATGATAGATTTCCCCAATAGAAAGTTCCGCATTATCCGTTTCGAGGAAAAAACGGTTTACCGGAACAGCCCGCAATACATCCTGCATACCGGGCCGTTGCAGGGCTTTTCCCAATGAAATATAGTAGCCTTTCCCGGTGATCCGCCGGGCCAATTGTATGTTTTTATTGTATCCGTGAAAGAGAACCGGCACCCGGATATTGGCTTCTTCCAATAAAGCCAGCACCTCTTCCCAGGCCCGTACACAGTGAACTACTAAGGGTTTCCCTATGGAATTTGCCCATTCGACCTGGGCCTGGAATACCTGTACCTGCAAAGAAAAGGGGGTGGTACATACTTTATCCAGTCCGCATTCCCCAATAGCCAGTACCCGCTCATCCCGGCTTTGTGCCTGCAATACAAGGACCTGTTTTTCCCAATGAGCAGACTCAATATACCAGGGGTGAATTCCCATGGAATACAGTCCTGGCAAGGATTCCAGCTCACCAGGGGTGTTCAGGTTCTGCAGCCCCCATTCCCCTTTTTCCGGGGGGGTATGTGTATGAATATTGATATACAACCGGCAATTTTAGTACCACAATTTAGTAACTCCATTGGGTGAAACATCCCTTTTCATTGGGAAAAATGGGATTTACCTGTGGAAAAACAATTTTTAAAAATAGCATGGATTTTTTTCTCCCTGTGCGAACGAGTGTAGAAATAATCTATATTTGATTCCGGTATAACGCATACCCATTAACATTCAAAATCTAAAAAACATGGCAACAAAGAAAAAAGCAGCAAAGAAAGCCGCTGCTAAAAAACCCGTAAAGAAAGCCGCTGCTAAGAAGCCTGCTGCTAAAAAACCTGCTGCTAAGAAAGCCGCAAAACCCGCTAAGAAAAAATCTGCACGTAAACCCAATGCTGCTTTCATGAAAGCACTGACTCCCTCTGCTGCCTTAGCTGCTGTGGTTGGAGCAAAAGCACTGCCCCGTACAGAAGCGGTTAAAAAAATCTGGGCGTATATCAAAGCCAACAAACTGCAGGATGCTAAAAACAAGCGTAATGTAAACACTGATGCTAAACTGAAAGTTGTTTTCGGTAACAAAGCACAGGTTTCTATGTTTGAAATCGCGAAATTCCTCGGCAAACACCTGAGTTAATTTCATTCCACATTATAGTAAGAGGCCGCTTCAACATTGAAGCGGCCTCTTTTTTTAGGCCACGCTTGTCCCGCCTCATGCGGGGAAATCACACGAAAGTTTTGCCTTTGGCAAAGGACTGCCTGCGGCAGGGTTATCCCTTTTGACTATTGGCTGATTTCCAAACGCCCTCTGAAACTCATGGGGGTACGGTTATTCAATTGTACATCTAGTGAAGCGGTCCCGTTATTGAAAACAGTCAGCCGGTATTCCCGCACTTCGGCTATCGCCGCCGGGCGAATGGTCAGTATCCAGCTGTTTTTCTTTCTCTTTTCTTTAGTAATAGTAAAGTCACCCGTTTTAAAATCCAGCGGTCCCTGGTTAGTATATGCACCACCGCCGGAAAAAGAACGTCCGTAATAGGGCAGGTTACTTTGCAGTTTATCCTTACTGCATTTTACTTCATACCC
>CAUJFR010000229.1 GCA_963169885.1 Bacteroidota bacterium | reverse complement strand
AGCTGGGGGAAATCCTGGCCTTCCTCAGAAAGCCGCTTATAGCGTCTGCCGACTGCTTCTTTCATCGTGGCAAAATCGTTGATCCCTTCTACGGTCTTTACATTGAAATGGCGGTAGTCTTTTTTATAGGGCTGAGCATTCCGGAAACAGACCATGGCCGATACCGGGTAACTGCCCTGGAAGTTGGAGTTATCAAAACACTCGATATGTACGGGCAGGTCCGTAAGGGTCAGTTCTTCCTGCAGTTGTTCCAGCAATGCTTTGCCGGCCTCTTCTTTTGAATGTAACCTTAACCGTTCCTTTGCCTGCAATTCGTCAATAAAATACCGGGCATTTTTTTCTGCCAGTTCCAGCAATTTCTTTTTATCTCCCCCACGGGGTACGGTGACGACCATATCTTCCTGCGGAAAATTAATCGGGATGGGCACGACTATCTCACGGGCATCACTGTTAAATGTTGTACGCAGGGCAGCCACCGAAAACGCCAGTACTTCCTCCGGTGTTTCATCCAGCGGGGTGTCCACTTTATTGGTCTGGGTCTGGATAATGGATCCGTTGCGCACCATCAGGTAGTTGACATAAGCGATCTCTTTTCCCTGCAACAGGTAAAAAACATCGAGATCGGCTGCTTTCAGCCCTGCCACCACGGAGCGTGACTGATAATTTTCGAGGTAGTCAATTTTCTTCCGGACCAGTTCCGCTTTTTCAAAAGCCAGGTCAGCCGCATGTGCTTTCATTTCTTCTTTGAAATGCCGGATCACCGGGGCGAGGTTTCCCTTTAACAGGTTGCGGAGCTGACTGATATCGCCTGCATAGTCTTCCAGGGTCTGTAATCCTTCACAGGGACCTTTGCAATTTCCCAGGTGGTATTCGAGGCAAACTTTAAATTTCTTTTTTTCAATGTTACCGGCTGTCAGGTTCAGACTGCAATTGCGCAGCTGAATGGTTTGTTTGATAAATTCCAGCAGTTCCCGTACTCGTTTAACTGATGTATACGGCCCCAGGTATTCCGATCCATCGTCTTTTTTTTGTCGTGTCAGAAACACCCGGGGAAAGGGTTCGTTTTTGATGACGATAAACGGGTAGGTCTTATCATCTTTCAGGTTGATATTGAACCGGGGCTGGTATTCTTTGATCAGGGAGTTTTCCAGCAGGAATGCATCCTGTTCAGAGCCGACAATGGTAAACTCGATCCGGGCAATCCGCTGAACAAGTTCATGTGTTTTATACGTGGTGAAGGTTTTGGAAAAATAGGAACTGACCCGCTTACGCAGGTGCTTGGCCTTTCCCACATAGAGGAGCTGATCCTCAGTGTCATAGTATTTATAGATCCCCGGTTGTGCGGGAATCGTGGCAGCGATCAGTTGAAATTCGGCCGCGGTCATGGGGTATTTTCTTCGTTCCAGGTGACCCTGTTCGTACTGGTGATTTCAGGTTGCCCGGGTTGCTGGGTGCTGGTTACGATCAGGAAACTCCGGTCGGTGCGCCAGACCATTTTCTTTTGCAGAAAGCCATCCCGGTTTTTCAGGATACGGTCCACGATGATATTGGTGACTTTATTACTTCCGTCTTCCATGACTTCCTGACTGATCAGCAGTTCAATTTTCTTGATTTCCTCTTTTTTCGGATCGATGGGCGTATAAGATATGATTACCCGGCGCATCAGGGTATCATACATTTTTTCTTCATTAAACCGGGCGGCCACTTCCGGGTTGGTCAGATCGGGGAGTTCAAGAAATTCACGGGCCGTTTCCCTGAATTTTTCGCGGGGGATATAGTTCGTGTCGGTGTGCAGGCTGTCTGAGGCAATCACCTGGACGATCGAATAAAGGGAAGTGTCGATGTGCGCCACCTGTTTTTCAATCAGGGAAATCACGGATATAAATCCTTTGCTTTCCGCTTTCTTTTTTTCTTTACAGGAAAACAGAAACAGGGTCAGTAAAGGAAGCCCGGCAAGGAACAATTTTTTCATGTTGCAAAATTACTTGAAACCGCATTAACTGCATGACCTGAAACAGAAAACCCGCCAGATGATGACGGGTTTTCTGTTGTATGCAGCAGGTTGAAAATATTAATGATTGAGCATGATACCCAGCTTGAAACCATAGTCAAACAGGTGTTCCTGTACCGGGTATTCTTTTTTGAAGCTGGACATGGCCTGGTAGCGTACCTGAGGCCCGAGCCTCCAGGCGGTTTTTCCCACATTAAAACCGGCAAAGGTTTCAAACCCGGCATTGACATTCCATTTGCGGGTGAGGGAGGGCACTTCCATATAGTTTTTGTAATCGGTAGAGATCACGTAAGCCCGGTTACCCAGTACATAAGTGGGTTGTAATGTGGCGGCCACACCCACAAAGGCTCTTTTCGTTTTAAATGCTTTGTATTCCAGTCCGACCGGCACAGAAACCGAGTAATAAAAATTCCGCAGCCAGTTAGCTTTATTCGCTCTGTTCACCCCGACAATCCGGTAATTGGTTACTGTTGAGACGGTGCTGGTTCCTCCATAATCATTACTCAGTGCGACTGTAGCCAGTTCGCTCGGGTAATTATAGGCCCAGATATCATATTTGCTGATATTGAACTGGAGGCCGGTGACCATGGATAATTTTTTCGTCAGCGGGTATGACATGGAAATACCCAGTTGCAATCCGAGGTCAGGACGGTGGGTGACCAGGTTATTCAGGTCCGGGGAATATGTGAGCGGTGTGGGGCTCATATTCGAACGGGCTGAGTTGATAAATTGTTTGTTTTCGTTGAGTTTCCGGTAAGTCACGGTAGGAGTAATAAATACCTGCCATTTCGCTTTCCGTGTTTTACGGGCCACCTGGTATGAGTTGAAAACACTTTCAATGGTCAATGGATATATTGCGTCTTCCCGCTTTATTTCAGGAGCTGTTTCCGGTTGTTTTTCATTTAATACAGGACTGGCTGCAGGATCTTCAATCAGATCACTGGCAATTGTTGATACCGGTGTTGCAATGGCCAGATTTATCGCCGGGGCTTGATTCAGGTATTCCGGCTGACGGGGGGCTGAAC
>CAUJFR010000228.1 GCA_963169885.1 Bacteroidota bacterium | reverse complement strand
TTGATCCGGGAGAAGTAAGAAAGGTTGCGGCGGAAATACTGGTAGTAATAGCCGGTCACCGCATTGGTATTGGTGGCGGTATTGTTACCGGTAGCCGCGGTAAAGTCTGCAAAATCCCAGGAGTTAAACGGTACATCCTGGAGGCAGGCCCCGGCGGCAAAACCGGAGGTTTTGTCCATGGAGAAACCGAGTACGGTTTCAAAGTAGTGGTCTTCTTTTACTTTGAAATTATAGTTGGCAAAAGATTCCCAGGTCCAGTTGAAGTTGCTGGTCTTTTCGTGTGATACACTGTTGAAACGACCAGTAACGGTAGATCCGTCTGCATTCATGGAATTCTCTACGTTCAGCGGACCGTAGAATACCAGCGGACTGAATGATTTGGCATTCCCATCATATTTGGTATAACCAAAACGGCTGGTGAGTTTCAGGTTTTTCAGTACATCATATTGTAATTCGCCTTTACCATACAGTTTATTACCTACATTCTTATTAAAGGTATTATCCAGTTTGGTCAGCGGGTTGAAGATCTCGGAGAGCAGCAGGTTGCTGTATCCATAAGTACCTACTGTATTCGGAACGGTGTTGTATTTAGGTACCGTGGGATCAAAATTGATCGCGGAACCCAGTACACTGTTAAAGGAGGTTTCCTGGATGCCTCTGCCATCCAGTACTACCGCGGTGGTATTGAGGATGAATTTCAGGCGGGGGGCCAGGTCAAAATTCAGGTTGGCGGTCAGGTTACCGCGGTTAAACCTGGATTTATCATTACCCCCTACGATACCGCCCTGACTGAGCCAGCCACCGGAGAGGAAATAAGACATTTTTTCGCTGCCGCCACGGGCAGATACGTTATGGGATTGCATACTGGCCATCTTGAAAACTTCATTCTGCCAGTTGGTACCCACACCTACCGTACTCAGGTTGGGGAAAATCACCGGGCCACCGGCCGTGGTGCTTCCTTCATTGATCATGGCGGCGTATTCAGAAGCGTTCAGGACCCCGAGAGTATTCACTACTTCCTGTACTCCATAATTACTGCTGAAACTGATATCGGTTTTCTGGTTCTTGCGGCCATTCTTGGTGGTTACCACAATTACCCCGTTACCCCCTTTTACCCCGTAGATGGCGGTGGTAGCCGCATCTTTCAGCAGGTTGATGGATTCGATGTCAGCGGCATTAATGGAGTTGAAATCAGTCAGCGACTGGGGAACGCCATCGATGATTACCAGCGCATCGGTACCGGAGAAAGAGGGAATACCTCTGACCAGTACGGTGGGTTTGGCACCCGGTGTACCGCTGTTAATCACCACCACGCCGGAAGCACGACCCTGGAGGGCTTCTTCCACCCGGACGGGTTTCAGTTTTTCAATGTCAGCACTTTTAATGGTAGAAATGGCACCGGACACTTTCGTAACCTTTTGCGTACCATAACCCACGACCACTACATCCGTAAGGGTGCTGGTTGTGCTTTCTTCTAATTGGATGTTGACCGCCGATTTGTTGTCGGTGACCGTAAACTCAACCTGTTTCATACCGGTGTAACTGAATACCAGGACGGACCCGCTTTTCGGGATCGCAATGGTAAACTGGCCATTCGCACCGGTCATGGTATTGGTACGGGTACCTTTTACCGAGATGGTGGCGCCAACTAGTGGCTCGCCGGTTGATTTGTTGGAAACGGTGCCGGAAACTGGCAGGTTTTGTCCTGAGGCCGTCTGAAGCAGGCCTGTCAATAGGACACAGAGACTCAGCAATGCAGTTTTTAATTTCATATAGCAATTATTTTAGCGAACAAAAATGCTTTTTAAAGCCCGGCCAAGTTACGCCTGTAATCCACTTTTTTGAAATTATTACCTACAACAACTATACATCAAAAAACGTAACTAATTGATATTGCAATAATTAAACTACATCATTCCTACATCAACAGCTTTTCCCTACTTTCACATTACGAATCATTGCCCCATCATGAGAAAAATTGTCCTGCTCGTTTTTTTGCTTCCGGTTACGGTCTTTTGCCAAAATACAATTGGCTTACCAGACATTATAAATTACTCAAAACAGGCATATGCGGCCGGGCTCCAGAACTGGGATATCCGCCAGGACCGGCAGGGAATCCTCTATCTGGCTAATAATGAAGGGGTATTGAGCTTTGACGGGAAATATTGGAACCTATACCCGCTTCCGAATAAAACCATTGTCCGGTCCGTCGAAACCGGGGACGGTGACCGGGTTTATGCCGGCGGACAGGACGAACTGGGCTATTTCTCCCCTGGCCGGAACGGAAGCCTGCGCTTTACCTCCCTCGTTGAACTGTTGCCTGAAAAAGAGCGTTCTTTCGGGGATGTTTGGGATATCTGTGTATATAAGAAAGATGTCTACTTCCGCACACCGGGGAAAATATTCCGGTACACCGGGAATGCCATGGCGGTGTTTACCGCCCCCTCTGAATGGTCCTATCTCGGTGTTTGCGGCGACCGTCTTTTTGCCCATGATTATGTGAATGGGATCATGACGTTCAATAATAATATCTGGAGTCCTGTGCTGAACAGCAGTCAGTTGCCGGGTTCCGACCCCATTACGGCGATCCTGCCAATCGGGCGTGACAGCAGCCTGGTGACCACCCTCAAAAACGGGATCTATATATTAAGTAAGGAGGGGGCCGTAAAACTGAACTCCCCCGCCCTGTCCCTGATCGAAAAGGACCGGATCTATGCAGCAACTGCGATTAGTACAGAATGGGTGGCCCTCGCCACGAATAATAATGGGGTGCAGATTGTTGATACCAGGGGCAACCTGATTCAGCGTTTTAACCGGTCTGAAGGTCTTCAGAATAATAATGTACTCAGCATTTTCCTGGACCGGCAACAGAATCTCTGGCTGGGACTCGATAATGGCGTTGATTTTATTGCGTATAACAGTGCCATCAAACGGATCAGCCCCTATTCGCAGGATGGTTCAGGTTACTCGGCGATTATCCATAAGGACATCTTATACACTGGCACCTCAGCCGGGCTATATTCGGTACCGCTTCAGCCCCTGCAGGATTATAGTTTCAGCAAAGGGCAGTTTACGCAGGTAGCCAATACAACCGGCCAGGTATGGGGACTGGCCACTATCAATAATACCTTGTTGCTCGGACATCATGAAGGGGCCTTTATTGTGGATGGAAATACGGCCACTCCTTTCTTTAGTTCGGAAAAAGGGGTATGGAATTTCACCCCGCTTTCAACCGTGTTTCCCACGGCCCGGATGATCACCGGCACGTACCGGGGGCTTAGTTTATTTGATTACAGCAATAACCGGTTTATTCCGGCCGAAAATGTAAAAGGGCTGGATGAATCCTGCCGCTTTGTAGCCATTGATAAAGACAATGCGGTTTGGGTATCTCACCCCTATCACGGCGTGTACCGGTTGAATCCGGATGGCAACGGCCAGTATCAGTCTAAACTTTACACCGCCGCCAATGGACTTCCGTCCACCCTCAACAACCACGTTTATAAAATAAATAATGAAGTGGTGGTGGCCACCGAAAAAGGCGTGTATGGTTTTGATCCGGCTAAAGACCGGTTCATCCCCTCTCCCTATTACCAGGAATTACTCGGGCAACAGAGTATCCGGTACCTGAAAGAAGATCCTGAGGGAAATATCTGGTTTATTCATGATAAACAACTGGGGGTGCTCGACCGCCGGGATAAAAAACCACAACTGATTCACCTGCCGGAACTGAGCAGTAAAATGCTGAGTGGTTTTGAATTCATCTACCCGGTGAACAACAACAATGTATTTATCGGCGCGGAAAAAGGATTCTTCCTGATCAACTATGAAAAGTACAAGAAGAATATACCGGTCCTGGAAGTGATGGTCAGGAATGTCCGCATTTTCAACCGCAGGGACAGCCTGCTGTATGGGGGGTATGCAACAGATTCCGGCAGCAGTGCTCAGCCCTCCATTGCGCATCAGTGGGGAACGCTTCATTTCGAATATT
>CAUJFR010000227.1 GCA_963169885.1 Bacteroidota bacterium | reverse complement strand
TGCAGTGATGGAAGCCGCTGAAGCCGGAATCGGCCTGGTGGTTTGTATCACGGAAGGCATTCCCGTACAGGATATGGTAAAAGTGAAGAATTACCTGCAAGGTAAAAACACCCGGCTGGTGGGCCCTAACTGTCCCGGCGTTATCACTGCCGAAGAAAGCAAAGTGGGTATCATGCCTGGCTTTGTATTCATCAAAGGCCGTGTGGGTATTGTTTCCAAGTCAGGTACCCTCACTTACGAAGCAGCTGACCAGGTAGCCAAGGCCGGACTGGGAATTTCCACTGCCGTAGTTATTGGTGGCGATCCCATCATTGGTACCACTACCAAAGAAGCTGTTGAATTATTTATGAATGATCCCGAAACCGATGCTATCGTAATGATTGGCGAGATCGGTGGGGGTATGGAAGCCGAAGCCGCCCGCTGGATCAGGGATAATGGAAATAAAAAACCCGTGGTTGGCTTTATCGCCGGCCAGACAGCGCCACCCGGCCGCCGGATGGGTCACGCAGGTGCCATCGTTGGCGGTGCCGACGATACCGCCGCTGCCAAAATGAAAATCATGACCGAATGCGGCATCCATGTGGTGAGCAGCCCGGCGGATATTGGGAAGAAAATGGCTGAGGTGCTCGGGAAATAAGCAATGAGTAATCAGTAATGAGTAAGAAGGTCGTTTAAAATCGAATTGTCAATAAAGAAAGAGTCTCTCCGAAAACCGGAGAGACTCTTTCTTTATGGCTAATTCTGCTTTAGGAATTACTCATTACTGATTACTCATTACTCATTCTTCACCCCCTCCTCACAAACTTCACCAACTCCTCCTTACTGCTGTTAAACGTCAGCACTTCATTCACCTGGTAGTAGTTCTGCTTGTCCACCGTTTTAGGGTATGCATACTTGGCAATTTCCAATCTGTTCTTTTCAAAAGTAAAGAGCAGCATCAGTTCCTTCACCTGTTTAGTGGTAAAATTGTTTTTATCAATCACAAATTTCACGGACTGAAGACGATTGCTTTCAAACCATTCTTTACGGAGGGATTGTTTCAGGTCTTCAAATTCGCCGGCCTTCATTACGTTGCCATAACCGCCGTTCCAGCCACCGTTGCCATTGCCATTGCCGTTATCATATCCGTAATCGTCATTTTCATACACGTCATCTTCTTCCTGGTACCAGTCGTCGTTGCGGTCAATGCGGCGCTCATCAATCAGGACTTTACCAAAACGGTTTACGGTGATATCAGTATGGAAGCCCCGGCGAAGAATGATGGATCCGTTATAAACGATATCCTCTTTGCGGCCAAATCCAAATCCGTTTCTTTTACTGTCGCGGAAGATTTTCACCTGGTGATAGCCTTCTCCCATATACCCGACAGTGATGCTGTTATTTTTCATGCTGAATTTGCGCCCATCAATTTCAATTTTCAGTTCCTTACTAATCGATGCAGAAGAAATGCTCAGGCGGGTTCCGTCGAAAGCCAGCAGGCTCAGTGAAAAAAGCGAGGCGATAAAGAGTGTAAAGATTTTTTTCATGACTTAAAATTTAAAAGTGAAATAATACGGTTCTGCATAGGGTATTTCCAAACCCGTGCCAGCCTGCCAGAACAAGGGGGTAACAAAATGTTAAAGCCCCGCTCAAAAACTGCGGAGAAATGCAGGATTCTGCGTGATTCCTTATCTGTCGCTGGTTTCCGCTTGCGGGTATTCACTCACCATTTCTCCCGCGAAGAGCGCAAAGACAATGGCTTTGTGAAAAACCCAACAGATTCGCATCTTATCCTTTGTAGCAGTGTCTCCCGAAGGGGACGCTGATTCATAACCTCCCGAAGGGGACGCTGCTACAAAAACTCCCGAAGGGGACGCTGCCATAAACGCCCCCTTCGGGGGACGCTAATACATAATCACTACCTTTATACTTAAATAAACCAGCATGAAAATGCGCCTCCTCAATAACCTTTTCCTAACCATTTTTTTTACTTGCCTTATTGTTATGGACAGCAATAGTCAAACCCCGGTCAAGAATTACGATAAAGAGTGGAAAAAAGTGGAAGCAGCCAGTCAGAAAGGTCTTCCTAAATCCGCTTTAACAGAAGTGAAGAAGATTTTCGCCCTTGCCAAAAAAGAAAAGCAGGAAGCCCAGGTGATCAAATCCCTGTTATATATATCCGGCCTGCAGTCCGATACCCGGGAAGACAATGATGTCCTCTCCATCCGGGAAATGGAAACTGAACTAAAAACAAGCAAAGAACCCGTCGCGTCGTTGCTGAAGAATATTATAGCCGGTATGTACTGGAACTATTACCAGGAAAACCGATGGGAATTAATGGACCGTACCCAGACTGCGAAATTCAATAAATCAGATATCGCTACCTGGGGAGCGGAAGATTTTCATAAGAAGATCAGTGAACTTTACCTGCAATCGTTGAAAGACACCCGCCGTCTGCAACAAACAAAACTGGATCCTTTCAACGCAATCATCATTAAAGGGAATGTCCGGCATCTTCGTCCCACTCTTTTTGACCTGCTGGCCCACCAGGCATTGGACTATTTTGAAAATGATGAACGGGATATCACTAAACCCGTTTATGCTTTTGAAATTGACCTGGCCAGTGCCTTTGACCCGGCAGCAGATTTTATAAAAAGAAAATTCACGACAAAAGATTCCTTGTCGCTTCAACACAAAGCCTTATTGATCTACCAGGAACTGATTGCCTTCCACCTTGCTGATGCAAAAGCAGATGCCCTGATTGATGTGGACCTCAAACGACTGGAATTTGTAAAAGAAAACGCCACCCACCCCGATAAAGACCAACTCTACTTCAACAGTATCAACCATATTGCCCGGCAGTACGAGAAACTGCCCGCGGCGGCCCAGGCCTGGTACCTGCTGGCCCAATACTATAATGAACTGGCCAATGACTACAAACCCAACGGAGATACCACCCAACGCTTTGCCCGGGTTAAAGCCAAAGAAATCTGTGAACAATTGCAACTCCAAAAGGATTCTTCTGAAGGAAAGATCAATGCGGGCAACCTCCTGCTTGAACTAAACAGAAGCAGTTTTGAATTTCAACTCGAAAAAGTGAATAGTCCGGATATGCCCTTCCGTTCACTCGTAACTTATAAAAATGTAAATACCCTGCACTTTAGGTTAATCCGGACGGATGAAAATCTCCGCACAAAACTGGAAAACCAGTATAACGAAAAGTATTGGCCTACCCTGGTCGGCGCCCCTGTGATGAAGAGCTGGCAGCAGGCACTACCCCTGACGAATGATCTGCAGCTACATAAGGTGGAAATCAAGATTGATGGTCTGCCTGCCGGTGAATATATCTTACTGGCTTCAGACAATGCCGATTTTAAAAATGCGAAGAGTTTGTTGGGTGCCCGCAGTTTTTATGTTTCTGGCATCAGTTATGTCAATAACGACCAGGACTACTTTGTCCTGCACCGCGAAACCGGCCAGCCCCTGGCCAATGCCAGTGTACAGGTATGGGAACAGAAATATGATCAGAAACAATCAAAGAACATAAAAGTAAGGGGCAAAGCGTATAACACTGATGCCAATGGTTTCTTTAAAATGGAGCGACCGGTAAAAGAAGAAAATAACTATTGGAATTATTCATTCCTCCTGGATATCAAACATAACAGTGACCGGTTATTTATGAATGAATACCAGAATGACTATTACTATTACCGGGACAATCAGGATCAGAACACGAATGGCAAAACGGCCGTACACCTGTTCACGGACCGGGCCATTTATCGTCCGGGACAAACGCTTTACTTCAAAGGCATTGTCCTGGCCCTGAATATGGATATTAAAAAAGCGGATATCCGCGCTGGCTACAGCACCACGGTTTACCTGCGGGATGCCAATTATAAAGATGTGGACAGCCTCAAACTGAAGACCAATGAATTTGGATCGTTCAATGGTAAATTCCAGTTACCCCAGGGGAGCCTGAATGGAGATTTCAGCATTTATACTAAAGGAGAAAATGCACAAACCGGGTTCAAAGTAGAAGAATATAAACGTCCGAAATTTCAGGTTGAATATGAACCCATTAAGGGCACTTATAAAGTAAATGATAAAATAACCATCACCGGTACGGCCAAAGCCTATGCGGGTAACAATATTGATGGGGCCATGGTAAAATACCGGGTGGTACGGGAAGCCCGTTTCCTATATCCCTGGCTGTTCAGGCGTTGGTGGCAACCTCCGGCCCAATCGATGGAGATAACACATGGAGAAATTAAAACAGATAAAGACGGCAAATTCAATATTGAATTCACCGCTATCCCCGACCTGAAGATTGACAAGAAGTTTGAACCGGTATTTGACTATACGGTCTATGCCGATGTCACGGATATCAATGGCGAAACCCGTAGTGGGGAACAGGCCGTATCCGTCAGCTATAAAGCGATGAAACTGGTAACCGACATTCCTTCGGCATTATCAGCGGACAGCCTGAAAACCCTCAGTATCCGTACGGAGAATATGAATGGAGAATTTATTCCCGCTACCGCCAAAGTGATCATTCATAAACTCAGGGAAGAAAAACGCCTGATCCGTAACCGGTACTGGGATAGACCCGATCAGTTCCTGATGAGCAAGGAAGAATATGTGAAACTATTCCCGGTGGATGAATATGACAATGAATCGGAGTATTCAAACTGGGCAACCGGGGAGTCGGTTTATACAAAGAGCGACAGCGTGCCCGAAAATGGAAAGTGGAGAGTGGAAAGTGGGAATCTGACTCCGGGATTTTATGTGATTGAAGTGACGGCAACAGGAAAAAATGGAGAGGAAGTGAAGTCTGTTGACTATACAGAACTGATTGATGAAAAAAGCAATCAGCTTAACCGCGCCGTTTACCTATGGACGAATAAAAAGAAGGGGCCTGTTGAGCCTGGAGAAACAGCTACATTCAATATAGGAACCTCCGCCGAAAATTTATTTGTAATTCGGCAGCAAAAAAACAAAACCAACAGCTTTTCGTATATACGATTAAACAATGAGAAAAAAATTGTTGACATACCCGTCACCGAAGAAGACCGGGGCGGTATCAGCAACGGATGGACCTTTGTTAAGAATAACCGGTTTTTCCAATATACGGACATTACGAATGTACCCTGGTCCAATAAAGTACTGGATATAGAATACGCCAGCTTCAGAGATAAAACACTTCCCGGATCGGAAGAAAAA
>CAUJFR010000226.1 GCA_963169885.1 Bacteroidota bacterium | reverse complement strand
TATTTCAAATAAGCAGGTTCATTTCGTTTGCCCCTGTACGGTACCGGGGCCAGGTAAGGGGCATCTGTTTCAAGGACCACCCGCTCCAGACCGATTGTTTCAAAAACTTTGTCAAGCCCGCCGTTTTTAAACGTTACTACTCCGCCAATACCGAGATAAAAACCAAGGTCCATAATCTGCCTGGCCTGTTCCGCATTTCCGGAAAAACAATGAAAAACACCCTTGAGTTTTCCATGCTGATTTCGACGCACCACTTCGATACACTCGTCGGTTGAATTTCGTGAGTGGATGGCGATGGGGAGGTCAAACTCCAATGCCCAACGTATCTGTTCCTCAAAAGCGAGGTATTGCTGTTCGGTAAAGGTCTTATCCCAGTAAAAATCCAGCCCGATCTCCCCGACAGCCACAAAACCGCCTTGTTCGAGGTGGTCCCGGGCAATTTTGAGCTCCTCCCGGTAATTTTCCTTTACATAACAGGGATGTAACCCCATCATGGGCCGGCACAGAGCTGGAAACTCCTTGGCCAGATTTACCAGGGATGCATGTGATTCTGAATCAATGGCCGGGAGTAAGATTTTCGTAACCCCTTCTTTTTCAGCCCGTTCCAGCATTTCTTTCCGGTTGTCGGCAAACTCTGGCAGGTAGATATGGGCGTGGGTGTCCGTTATACTCATGGAAAATGGGGTTCAGGCCGCAAAACTCTGCAAAAAACTTTAAGATTCCCTTAAACTTTTCGCCCCGGGAACCTTCCTAAAGAAGTTAACTTGTCATCCCAAATCAAAACATAGTTTATGAAACGCCGGTTTATTTCAGCTGCCTATATTACCCTCAGCTTCCTTTTTACCAGTTTTCTCTTTACTTCCTGTCAGAAAGAACAGAGTTCCAGTGAGCAGGAAGCCCAGGAAGTGGAAGCCTCCCGTATTTCCGGAGAGTCAGAATCTGAAGCGGAGACCGTCTTCAATGGGGTATTTGATGATGCCATGGGGGTAAATGATGAAGTGGCTATCGGTGGTACTGGCGTTTTCGGCCGGGTGAATGTTTGTCCTACCGTAACTGTTACCCGCCAGAATCCCCCTGACCTGTTCCCTGTACGTATCGAAATGGATTTCGGCACCAACGGATGTGTTGGTCCTGATGGCCATTTCCGCAAAGGAAAAGTGATTACCATCTACACAAAACGTTTACTGATTCCCGGTGCTGTTGCTGAAACCAGTTTTGAAGGTTTTTATATGGACAGTGTAAAAGTGGAAGGCACCCATAAAATCACCAATATCAGCACCGCTGTAACTCCCGGAACCGCTCCGGTTGACCGCAAATTCAGGGTGGTGATCACCAATGGTAAACTGACAAAACCCAACGGAAACTATATTTCCTGGAACAGTGAGAAAACCATTTCCCAGGTGGAGGGACTAAGTACAATCCTCCCGATGGATGATATCTTCAAAATTGAGGGGGGAAGCCGCGGACAGGTGAAAAGAGGCAATCTGCTGGTCGGTTTTAACTCCAATATTACCGAACCCCTGATGAAACGATTCAATTGCCGCTGGATTGCTAAAGGAATGGTGAAAACGACCCGGGTAAATGCCAGTACGAATAACCCATGGATCGCCACATTAAACTTCGGAAACGGCAGCTGCGATAACCTGGCCGTCCTGACAATAAATGGAGTTTCTTACCAAATTACTTTGCCGTAACAAAAAAAATATTATACCTTTAAACCAGTTTTCATAGGGTACGGATTAAAAACGGGCCAGGGTTTCTACCCAGGCCCTAACTTTTTTTAGGCAGGTATAGCCGCAAATGAAAACCCTTCCTTCATAAAGTGCTCCAATACAAGGGGTAATGCATTACTCATATTTATCCATGCTTTCTCACTGTCATGAAATACCACAATGGAACCATTGTTCGTATGTCTGACCACATTCCGCAGACAGGTTTCCGCATTTACCGTTTGGTCGAAGTCCCCGCTCAAAACATCCCACATGATGATCCGGAAACGGGACAATTTCCGGGCCTGGGCCGACTTTAACCGGCCATAAGGTGGACGAAAAAGACCGGATTTTATGCTTTTTTCCGCTTCCGTTATATTCTCCAGATACGTTTCTGTATCCGTCTTCCAGCCATTCAGGTGTTGCTGGGTATGATTGCCCACTGTATGTCCTTCATTGATTATACGTGCATAAATTTCAGGATACAGTTCTGCATTTTTTCCAATACAAAAAAAGGTAGCACGGGCATCATACTTTTTTAACAGATCCAGGACAAAAGGAGTCGCCTTCGGATGAGGACCATCATCAAACGTGAGATAAATTGTTCTTGTCCCCCGGTCCATATGCCAAACCCGTTTCGGGTAAAGGGTATGTAACCACCACGGTGTCTTTATCAGGAATGTCTGCATCAGGACAAAGATACTCCCCTTTCAAAATCATTTTCAACTCCGTTATATGGCCTCTATCTTTGCAACCTATGAGTAAAAGAGTACGTGTACGTTTTGCACCCAGTCCTACAGGCGGTCTTCACCTCGGTGGCGTGAGAACGGTTTTATACAATTACCTGTTTGCCAGAAAACATGGTGGCGATTTCCTGGTACGGATAGAAGATACCGATCAGAACCGTTATGTGGCCGGCGCAGAAGAATATATTTTTGAAACGCTTAAATGGTGCGGTCTTGAACCCGATGAAAGTGTACAACACGGCGGTAATTATGGCCCTTATCGTCAGAGTGAACGTAAATCCAGTTACCGGAAATTTGCTGAACAATTAGTCAATGCAGGCCAGGCTTACTATGCCTTTGATACCCCGGAAGACCTGGAAGCTATGCGTCAGGATTATAAAACGCCGGAGAATCCTTCGCCCCAGTACGATCATACGATCCGGATGAAAATGCGGAATTCCCTCACATTAACCGCTGAGGAAACCGCCCGATTACTGGCCAACGGAACGCGCCATGTGATCCGGATTAAAATGCCGGAAAATGAAACGGTCTCCTTCACCGATATGATCCGTGGCGAAGTGCGTTTTGAAACCGGCACCGTGGATGATAAAGTATTACTGAAAGCCGATGGCATGCCTACCTATCACCTCGCCGTGGTGGTGGATGATCAGGCCATGGAAATCTCCCATGCTTTCCGCGGGGAAGAATGGCTACCCTCTGCTCCTGTTCATATTCTATTATGGAAATACCTTTTCGGTCTCGATCAGATGCCCCAATGGGCGCATTTCCCCCTGATACTCGGCCCCAATGGTAAACTCAGCAAACGCGACGGAGCCAAATATGGTTTCCCCGTATTTGCCATGAACTGGACGGATCCCAAGACCGGTGAACTCACCGAAGGCTTTAAAGAAAAAGGTTTTTTACCCGAAGCCTTTATCAACCTGCTGGCCCTGCTGGGCTGGAATGAAGGCACGGAACAGGAGATCTATTCCAAAGAAGAACTGGTTGAAAAATTCTCTATGGAACGGGTGCATAGTGCGGGTGCGAAGTTTGATTATGAGAAGGCGAAGTGGTTTAATCATGAATGGCTGAAAAGGTTGGAGGTTGGAAGTTGGAGGTTGGAGGTTAAGACCCTGCTAACGGAGAAAGACATTA
>CAUJFR010000225.1 GCA_963169885.1 Bacteroidota bacterium | reverse complement strand
GTAAACCGGATCAGGCTGTCGAGCAATACCGGGAAACTGAGGCGGGGAAAATTGGACGCATTCTTTACCGCATCAATATTGGTGAGGGAGCTGGTCACATAAGGTATTTCACCGAAGTGGATACCCAGTTGCAGAAACAGGAAAGAACGTAAGGAACCGACATCGGAATAACGTTGGTTGAACTCATCTTCCGTCATGCGTTTTTCCCTTACCATCACCTGGAAATGTTCCAATGCATCATTGCAGTTGATGATCAGTTCATAAAACGGCCGGGGACTGGCATAGGGATTACCGGCAGCCACAGTATGGGTGCTGATCTGGCGTAACGCCTCATTGGCGTTATTGGTATAATTCAGGAGATCACCCCGGAGTTCATTGAGAATGACATAGCGGTCGGCCAGTGCCATGAATTTTCCATAAATACCTACCACAGCGGCATCGGCATCATATACATTCTGGTAAGCGTTGGTTACATCCAGCTGGTCCTGGGGTTTGATATCAAACACCTTTTTACAGCCGGGTAATACGGCTACGGCCATCAGCAGGGCGAGTCCGAGGAAATTAATACGCTTCATAGTTATCTTATTAATCATGTCAGCTAAAATCTGTTTCTTTTCAATTAAAGTTCTTTAGAATCCGAGTTTAACACCTAAAGTGGCAGAACGGTAAAGCGGATCCAGTCCGGTATCGATCCCCTGTCCATAGAGACTGGGACTTGCACTGAACTCCGGATCAAAACCCATGTATTTTGTAAACGTCAGCAGGTTGGTTCCGGTAATATATACGGTTGCATTTCTAACGAATTCGCCTTTCAGGGGTAATTGGTAAGAAAGGGAAGCATGACGCAGCCGGAGGTAAGAACCATCTTCGATCCAGCGGTCACTGAAACGGCTGTTCCCCAGCGGATCTCCATACGTTGCTTTCGGCATATTCGTTACCTGTCCTTCTGCTCTCCAGCGATTGAGCACACTGTTCAACTGGTTATCGGTAGTGCTGGCTGATTCGAGGCGGTAGCGTGTATAGTTAAATACTTCATGTCCGCCGGCAAACGTAAAGAGTGCTTCGAGCTGAAAGCGACGGTAAGTCAGTTTGCTGGAGAAGCCACCAAAATACTCCGGCATCGGGCTGCCCAGTACACGGCGGTCATTTTCATCAATTACTTTATCGCCATTGAGATCGGAGAAACGGATATCACCGGCACCGAATGATGTATAACTGCCGTCTGCATTTTTCACTTTCAGTCCGGCAGCCGCTGCATCAGCAGAAGTGCTGTACACCCCATTGCTGATATAGCCATAGAATAAACCGGCAGGACGATCTCCTTGTGTAAGTAAGGTAGCGCCTGCATATTCAGTGAGGAAACGGCCACCCGGTACATGGTTTACCATATTACGGACAGTGGCGATATTTCCACTCACATCCCATTTGAGGTTTTTCTTATTAATGAGGCGTACACCCAGGGTTGCTTCCACCCCGGTATTTTGCATAGCCCCGTTATTGGTCAGGATGGTATTGAATCCGGCCCCACCGGTAATCGTTTCATACACCAGCATGTTGCGGGTCTTGGTATGGAAAACATCAGCCGTGAAAGTCAGGCGGTCATTCCAGGCCGATACATCCACGCCGGCATTGAATTTTTCGCTGGTCTCCCACTGTAATGCGGGATTAGGGATACCATTGCGCACGAGTCCCTGCATGCCCAGTAAGTTCTGGGAAGTATAGGTCTGGCGGGTGGAGTAGTTTCCAATATCATCATTACCGGTCATGCTCCAGGAAAGACGGAGTTTAAAGAGGTCAATTTTTGAATCGGCCATAAAGTTTTCAGAAGATAATAACCAGGCCAGGCTGGCTGAAGGAAGTACGGCGAAATGATTGCTGTTGATCAGCACCCCGTTTTTCACCTGTGTACCAAAGCGGGAAGATCCGTCAGCGGCTGCATTGAAAGCAAGGAAGAGTTTATTCTTGAATCCGTATTCTGCGTTGAAATAAGTATTCATCCAGTTCCACTCCCCGATCCCGCCGCCTACCTGGCGAAGGGCATTCAGTCCGTTTTGTACACTCACGAGATCATCGGTGGCTGAATTAAAGCCGAGTGCGAAATCCTGTTCGGCATCGCTGTGCTGGTAACGTAATCCCAGGCGGGAAGTGAACTGATGATAGCGGCGGATGGTTTTGCTGAACTCAACCCTACTGTCTGTATAAAAAGAGAAGAGACGTTTTACCTGTGTTCCCAGCCGGCTGTCGGCCACCGCATTGCTGAGCGTATCATCCTGAACCCCTTTACGCGGGATAAAAACGTTTTCTCTCACTTTGTCATAAGTTACGCCAAAGAGGGTACTGGCGCTTAATGATTTTGAAATTTCGTAATTGAACTTAAATGAACCAAAGAACCGGTAGTACTTATTAAAGGCCTGCATATTATTGATCAGTACGGCCGGGTTACTCTTGCCCAGGATATCGGTATCAGCGAAGTTTGGAGAAGTTACTCCTTTATCATTTACTTCCCGATCCAGCATAAAGGGGGCCTTGGTCAGTGCCAGGAATAAAGGAGCAGTCTTATCAGAAATTCCCTGGTCACGCAGGTTTTGTTCATTGTAGGTAAATGACAGATTAGCCGAGCCGGTAAATCGTTTGGAGAAATTGAACGCCGCATTGAAACGGGTATTATAGCGGTTCATATCTGTAGAACGGATCGTTCCTTCCGCTTTTGCATAACCCACACTCAGGGCATAGGTGGCGATATTGTCACCCCCGGTTACCCGCAGAAAATAGTTATTGGTGAGGCTGTTGTTAACTACTTTATGCTGCCAGTTGGTATTATTATGATAACGGTAATAGTCCGGATTACCGGTGGTATCATCGTTCATAAAAGGCATCGCATTGATTTCGGAAGAAGAGAGTCCTTTGCTTTGCAGCATACCGGAGAGGTATACCCGGTAATCATCCGCATTCATCACCGGTAAGGAAGATGGCTGCTGGTTGTAAGTAGTATAAGCGCCGAAATCGATATGGGTGGCTTGTTGTTTGGCGCGTGAGGTGGTGATGAGGATGGCCCCGTTTGCACCTTTGGTGCCGTAAATGGAGGCGGCATCTTTTAACACGGTCACATTGTCGATATCCTGCACATTGATCAGGGCAAAGGGATTGGTGTAATTATTGGCGATGATACTTTGACCGTAGTCATTCACATCATAGATCATTCCATCCACGATCACGAGCGGCTTGTTGGTGCCATAGAGTGAATTATACCCGCGGAGAAAAAGGTTGGCGCCTGCGCCGGGTGTACCGGAACGACGGGTGCTGTTCAGGCCTGCTACTTTCCCTTGCAGTAATGCATCCAGTGTTTCCATTGGCCTGGACCATTCATCACTGAGCTGAAGCCTGGCCGATGCGGTAGTGGTGGTACGCATGGGGGCAATGGCGAGCGGACTGGTGAGGGGATCCTGGAAGCCGTTATTTCCTTCTTCCAGCAGTGACACGTCAATCTGCTTTCTTCCTTTCAGGGGAATCTGTTTGGTATCGTAGCCGTCGGCCGATACAAGGATATCCTCATAATAAGTTGGCACATTCAGTTTAAATGAACCATTGGCATCGGTGATGGAGGCGGATACATTCGGAAGACTGATCCTGGCTCCGGTAATTCCCTTACCGGTAGCCGCATCACGGATGGTGCCGGTTACCTGGGTCTTTACAACGGCCACTGTATCTTTCGTTGGCGCCTGTTGCTGAGCGGTCGTGTCCTGTATAGCAGCCAGTAATACCACTAAACCTAAGGCTTTTCTGAATCCGCTTGTAATAGTTGAATACATGTCTATGTAAATTTTCTTGAATCAATCAGTTTATAAACTTGGCACCAGTTTTATATAATCACAGACCAGCGGGTTCACCGCTGCCGTGGTGGAGTTAGCCGCCACGAGATAAAAGTTGTAGATCGCCTGATACTGCGCCATGGTGAATTCTCCCAGGTATACTTCATTAAAATTGTTAGCCGGTACTGCTATATAAGGCAACGTTGTGGCCGTTGCTATGCCCGGTGCCAGCCGTTGGTTAAATGAAGCGGTCTGGAAATCATTAACCGCTACCCAATAGGCTTTATACTTTATGGAAGGGACTTCCGCCAGCTGGTAGCGGATATTAAAGAGGGCCACCCCATGGTTGAATACGTTCACATCTTTGTAATCCATTCCGGTTACCGGGTTGTACCGGTCACGGAAGTAGGTATTACCGCGGCGATCATGGCTGGTACCAGTATAATTCTCTCCCTGGATCAGGATCGTTTTAAGTTTTGAAGCCGGTTGAATATTGATCCGGTTCATGATGTATACAATACCGTTACTGGTGCGGATGGTATTGACAATGGCGCTGCGTTCCACCGGTAGTTTTGTACCTGATTTTGACAGGATGGTATCCGGTATACTGCCTGGCTCATACAACGTGTCCACGGCAAAATCACGAACAACATTCCACCCGGTAACGAGAACATTGCTATCGGCAGTGTTGGTTACAAAATAAGGCGCAAAGCGTGCCTGTTCCGCATCCCAGGCAGCATCTTCCAGCATAAACAGGGTAAACTGTTTTTTCTCGTCACGCAGATCATGTACTTTATTCCAGAAAAGATTGGTAAAGATGGAATCTGTACCTGCCTGGTAAACCGGCTCACCTGTTACCGGATTCACCCCGATGATTACGGCGTTGGTGGCATCAAAGACATTCCGGAACAGGGAAAGCATAAAGGCTTTTTGTTTGGCGGGAGACTGGCTGCCGGCTACAAAATCCCAGCAGTTATCGAGGGCAGGAAGCATTTTATCTACCTGCTGAAGTAGCCCGTTAGCTGCATACTGATCCGTAGTGGTTATCACAGCGGAACCAATCGCGGTACCTTTCATGGTAAGGTATTTCCCATTGGCCATTAAGATCCGGGTCGTGCTTGTTACCTCTTTCGTGCTGTACAGCTGAGTGGCGATATGATTTCCTATAAACTGTTTCAGTTTAACCGGATCATTCTTAACGGCTGCATCAAGGGTAGCCAGTTCGGCATTACCGGGTGCAAACACGGTATAGGTTCTTGACGAAGCAATTACCGCATCATACCCTGTTTGCTTAAGGTATCCGGCAAAAGTGCTCAGATCGGCTTTTTCACTGATCAGGGCCATCAGGTTCTTTGTTAATGACGGATCAGTCACTGCGGTCTGGTCATCTATTGTTTTTTTACACCCGCTACCAAAGATTCCGGCTGTCATCAGCGCACAGGCGATCATCCAAATCCTGCTTTTCATGTGTCTTTTATTTATGTATGCCCCAGGCATAGTCGTTTCAAAATAGTACTTCATGGGCGACCCATTCCGGTCCCCTGTTTAATCTTACAAGAAAATCTTGGTGCCATCGGGTTTGAACCGGGGCAGTACCTGATTTTCATCTACCGGGATAAAGTGAATCATATCCAGGTTATTGTTATTCTGTGTACCCACCAACGGAGTGATCCGGATGGTTTGTTGTTGTGTGGTGGTGAAGTCAATGACACCCACCTGGCGGGATGCCCAGAGGTTGGAGGTATTTTCTGTGTACCGTTTCCAGCCAATGGCTTCCAGTTCAGCATCCGTTCCGGCAGGTCTGGTTTCTGTAAAATTCATGGTCCGTTGCATCAGCACTCCGTTTACATTCACCTGGCAGAGCATATTGGAACTGCTGGATTGTTTTTGTTGTCTGTAACAAACCCATACTTTATACCGGCCTTTCACAATCGGTGGTGTTTTCATTTCCCACCAAACCGGGCGATTGGGTAAGCCCATCGGAAGCATGTTTATATCGTTATTATAAGCATAGTTCGTAATGGAGCTTGCAGAAGAATAAATGTATGACAGCGTATTGGTACCTGCCAGCGGGCCCCAACCCCAGTAATGATCCTTGATAGGTTTATCCGCTTCAGTAGGTCTGGTAAAATTGTAGTTTGCCCTTTTATAATAAGCCGGCAGTTTCATAATTTCTGTGAAAGAAGATACATCCCAGTAAAGGGCTGTCGGTTTGCGGTACTTCACCATAAAGTGTGCTTTTGCATCATGCCAGACTCCATTGGTGGCGGCCACATCACTTTTGGTCCTCTCCAGTCTTATTCCTGGCTCAATTACGCCGTTAAACTCATCTTCATTCACCACCACCTGTTGTTCAATCAGTTTGATACTGATTACTTCCTGCGGCAGCCATGTTTCGTGGGTGGCTGTTCCGATGATATCACCCAGGAATTTCAGTCCTTCGGTAACGTGGTAAGCCACATACATATTCAGGCTGTCATTGGCCAGGGCCGGGTTACCTGTTTGTGAATACCGGGCTTTTAGTTGGGCATAGGAGGCAATTCCACTATCAGCAAGGGCCTGGTTACTTTCCGCAATCACTGTTTTCCAACGGTTGTTCAGGTTGGCATCCACGGTATTCAACCGGGTATAGAATCCGGTTTCCTGTAAAGCTTGTACGAAAATGGAATACTCTGATTTGGCGGCCAGTTGTTCAGCAATTGTCTTTGTTGCCGGCAACATGACTTCATCAATAATATGGATGATCCCGTTCCCGGTTCTGATATTGGACTCATAAATGGTAGCCTGCCGGTTGACCACATAACTGGAGACCCCGGATTTATTGACAACGGATGTAACCAGGAACTGTCCAAACATCGTGATTACCGGCAATTTTCCATCAGTAAATGAACCTGTAAAGACGGTATCCTCCAGCAGGTGCAGGCGGACCATGTCCTTCAACGTGTTCAGATCGGCTGCTTCCACCGTCGTCACATTCAGCTTGGCCAGGTATTTTGTCACCGCACTGTTGGTGGGTGCAAAACAGGTATAAGCGCCATAGGCATTCAGGAAGGCGGAGGTTTCCGTTCTGTCCAGGATCTGCCTGAACAGCGAAAATGAATCCGCCCGTTTATCCAGGTAACCGACAATGTTTACATCGTTCGTGGTGGACTCCACGATCTCCGTCTTTTTGCACGATTGCAGTGCAAACAGGGCGGCCATAAACATCAGCAGGCCCGATAATATGAATACGTTTCTTTTCATACTTCTGGTTGTTATTATTTATAAAAAGGATTTTGTACTAAGAGTTTATTGGTCTGTAATTCGTAGAGATAAATGGGCATATAGTGACAGTTCCGGTCCTGCATTTTCGCCTGGGCGGATTGCTGCAGGTTGGATGGTACACTGATGGCCACCATATTCAACAGGATACTCAGACGTTGGTAATTATTACGCTTTGCATTCCGCAGTACATCAAACCAGCGTTTGCCTTCAAAACATAATTCACGGGAACGTTCCAGCAGTATAAAATCCTGGATCAGGTTTTTATCTCCGGGTGCAGGTGAAAGATCGGTATCCGTCAGGGCATTCGCTCTTCTGCGTATCGTATAAACAATGTCCAGGGCTGCCTGCCCCTGGCCGGTTTCATTGAGTGCTTCTGCTTTCAGCAGCAGGATATCCGCATAGCGGTAAAAGAACCAGTGCGCATAACTCTGATCGGCCGTACGCTGTGTGGTCGTGGTCGCCCCGATATATTTCCAGACCGTGCTGGTCGCGGCTCTTACAGAACCTCCGTCTGCCCGGATATCGTAGTTCTGGTCATTGGTAAAATCAACAGTGAATACCCGGTCCATGATATCAGCGGCAGCTGTCCAGCGACGGTTACTCAGTGAAGCGGAGAACAAGGTAAAATAGGGATTCAGTCGTTGGGGATCAAACTGCAATTCAAAAATCCCTTCGTTAGAATTACCGGTGTAATACAGGGTGTTAAACCAGTTTTCATTATACTCATACAAGGGAGGGTTAATGTTGGCGCCGCGGATCAGGCCAAACTTTTGTGAGTTGATGATTTTATCACAGGCGGCAATACATTCGGTGTATTTATCCATCCAGAGGTATACATCGGCGAGGATGGCGTTGATGGTATAGACAGTGACCCGGCCTTTATCAGATGCCACATCGCCAAACGTCAGTACTGCTTTTGCTTCCGCTTCAGTCAGGTCCTTTACGATCTGTGCCAGTACTTCTTCCTTGGTTGATTTGGCAATCGGTTGAATATTCTCATCACTGAGCGTGGCATCCAGTTTCAGGGGAACATCTCCAAAAGTCCGAACCAGGTAGAAATACATAAGGGCGCGGATGGTCTTGGCTTCGCTCAGGTAATTATCCAGTTGTGCCTGGGTGAAGGTGTTATCACTGGCCAGTACTTCAGGCGCTTTCTCAATAACGGTATTGCAGAAATTGATGGTCCGGTAAAAAGGACGCCAGTTGGCATTCACGTTGGCCGCCTGGATATTCACATTAACCAGGGCGATATCATCACTGCTGGTGAACGTGGCATTGGCAATATTATCAGCCCTTGATTCGCCCCATACAAAAAGCAATTCAGCGAGTGAAGGAATATAATCCGTGCGCCCGTAGATGCCGGTTGAGGGCTCCATCATTGAGGAATAGATGCCAATAACAGAAGCTTGCACCTGTTCCTTGGTTTTCCAGAATTCTTCTTTAATGATCCCATCCTGGGGCTTGAGGTCCAGCCATTTTTTACAACCCACTGAAGGGAGCAGCAGGAGCAGCAGGATCGCGTATAAAATCGTTTTTTTCATGTCTTGAATGTTTTATATTAAAAACCTGCCACGAGGCCAAGGGTGATTGTTTTTGCCGGAGGCGTCATCGAGTAATCGTAAGACACCCTGAACGGATCAGATCCGCGGAAAGAGACTTCCGGATCCTGTCCCAGGTACTTGGTAAAGGTCAGCAGATTCTCCGCCGTGATATAGGCACTGAGTGTTTTCATTTTCAATTTGGACAACACTTTTTTATCAAATGTGTAGCGGGCGGTAATGGTCCGGAACCGGATATAGGAAGCGTCTTCCACATAGCGGTCACTGCCCAGCCAGTTAAAGCCGCCACTGATTAATGCTCTCGGAATATCGGTTACATCGCCTTCTTTTCTCCAGCGGCGAAGTACGGCCGTACTCTGGTTATCGAAATAGAACATATTAGTGCTGTTCATTTTGGTGCCATTCACCACTTCATACCCCCAGCGGAAACTGAAGAAGGTAGAAATTTTCAGGTTCTTCATGGTCAGGGAAGGACCGAAGCCTCCGGACAATTTCGGGTTACTGTTACCGAGGTATACCACATCCTTATAATCGATATTACCGTCATGGTTGATATCTTCATACATGGCATCCCCTGGCTGGAATACATAATCCACAGACGGATAGCTGAAACGCATGTAGATGATCTGGCCGTTGGGACCGATGATCGGTTTGCCATCAGCGCCCCGGGCAATGGTGGCATCCTTGTCTTTATAAACACCGGCATATTTAAATCCGTAGAAAGATCCAAAGGGATTATTCACCTGGAGTAACCGCAGGTATTCGCCGTTTTTGGTTACGTCTCCTTTGGAGTTGGGATAGTATTCTGAAATTTCACGAATTATATTTTCGTTACCGGAAATATTGAAATCAAAGCCGATGGTGGTGGTCTTAGTTTTGTAAGGCTGTGTCCATACGGCCACTTCCCATCCCTGGTTATCCATGATACCCACGTTCTGAAAGATGGTATTGTACCCGGTATAAGAAGCGATCTGTAAACCGTCGAAGAAAAGGTCCTTGGTCCGGTTGCGGTAGACTTCCGCATCAATACGGAAACGCCCTTTGAACATACTCAGGTTGGCTCCGATATTGAGTCCGTGCAGTTTTTCCCAACGCAGGTTCTTCAGTTCCATCCGGGAAGGATAAACGCCGGCCTGACCGAGGTATGAATAGTTGAATGTGGTATAGGTATTAAAGAACAGATAATCCCTGCTGGGTACTTTCCCGGAAATACCATAACTGGCCCGGAAACTCAGGTCATCGATCTTTTTGGCATTCTTCAGGAATTTTTCTTCCGAAATCCTCCAGCGGAAGGATAAGGATGGGAATAAACCATACCGGTAATTCGGACCGAAGCGGGAGTTTCCATCCCCACGTACCATTGCATTGAACAGGTATTTATCCTTAAAACTATACTGGGCACTCAGGATACCACCGATTGAACGGGTCTGAGTGGTACCTGATACGGCCCGCAGTTCAGAATTCTGTGTCCGGGAAGGAATGGAAGGATCGATCAGTAAGGAAGACGCGGTATTGGAGGTCATGATCTCCTGGAAAACCGCTTTATAATCATTGGTCAGTACTTTCACAAAAGCCACCAGGCTGTGT